>JACOVR010000034.1 GCA_016177245.1 Candidatus Wildermuthbacteria bacterium
GAAATATGCCAAGGCCGATGGTAGTCCTTTTGGGCCAAAGTAGGTAGGCCCCACCTCTGGGTTTACAACTTCTTATCGAAACGTGTATGATACCCTAACGCGTATGTTTTCTTTTCCCAAGAAAAGATTTTTATTTATTGTTCTGTTGCTCCTTGCCGTATTTTCTCTCAATGCATTCAAGCATGAAATTAGGAGCTTTTTTTATTCTGTTTCTTCGGGTCCCCTTTCTTTGCTGTGGAATGCAGGAGGCCGTATTTCTCAAAAAGGAAATGAGCAGCTGCTTCAAGAAAACCTTATGCTTCGCCAGCAAGTTGCTGAACTTCAGGGCATCCAAAAAGAAAACGAAGAGTTCAGAAACGCCTTCCAGCTTGAGAAGAACAAAGAATTTCAAACAACCGCTTCAGAAATCCTTGGAAGCAATGTATCGAAAGATTTTATTCTTATTTCAAAAGGGGAAACTTCCGGCGTCAAAGAAGGGATGGCAGTGATTACTGGCGCAAAAGTGCTTGTGGGGAGGATCGTAGAGGTTTTCGACAACACCTCTACGGTCGTGTTGGCTGGGAACAAAGATTTTTCTTTCGACGCGCAGGTTGCCGGGAAAGAAATTTACGGGTTGGCAAAGGGGCAGGGGTCGGGCCGGTTGCTTTTTGACCTTGTTCCGAAAGAAAAAGACCTTGTCCGGGGCGACCTTATTTTAACAAGCCGTTTTGGAGAAATTTTCCCGGGAAACCTTTTGGTAGGCACCGTGAAGGAAATAGAAAAAAAAGACGTGGAGCATTTTCAGAATGCAGTGGTTGACCCGTTGTTTCACGTGGAATCATCGCGAATTTTGTTTATCATTTTATGAACGCGGCTCATTCGATTCTTCTGTTTTTTCTTTTTTACCTTCTCGTCTTGTTTCAGGTGGGCTTTGTTTCCCATTTTTCCCTCTTTGGTTTTATACCCAACAGCATTCTCATCGCATACATTCTTTTGGTCATATTCGAAAGTAGATTTCCTTTTTCGTTTGCCGGCGCATTTGTGGCAGGATTTTTCCTTGATTTATTTTCTCAAAACCTGCTGGGAATTTCGGTTGTGATGTTACTTGCGCTGCGCGCACTGTTGAAACTTGCGATGCAATACTATGTTCGACTTCCTTTACTTTTCCAAAGATAAAGAATACAAAGTAGACCCCCCCTCCCAAGAGATTGAGCCGCAGGAGGTTCTTCTTGATACCCTTGCCCAAGAACGAACACAGGAAGGGTTGCGAGGGATCAAACTGGAAGTTCCGCTTTCTGAAAAAATCCTCAAAGGGGGGTATGTATTTTTTCTTTTGATCGTCGCAGTGTTTGGTCTAAAAACGATAGCATTCCAGGTGTTCAACGGTGATGAATTTGCGCTTGCCGCGAAAAAAAATCTTAACCGTGACACCTATCTTGCGCCGCCGCGAGGGGTCATCTACGACAGGAATTTCAACCAGCTCGTGTTCAACGAACCGAGTTTCGACGTGGTCTGCGACAAAAGAGATATGCCAAGCTCCAGATCTTTTCTTGAGGAGGAACTTGGGAGTTTTTCTCGCATTCTTTCTAGGTCGTTTGAAGAATTAAAAAGAGAATTTGATGCAAACCCCTATCCTGAAATTTTGATTGGAGAAAATGTTTCTCACGATCAGCTCGTGATCTTGAATGCGCGCCTGGATGAATTTCCTGGATGCACAATCAGGTTAAACGAAATTCGCAACTACGACACCGGGCTTTTGGCGAGCCATCTTCTTGGATATACTGCAAAGATTTCAAAAGAAGAGCTTTCCTCCCGGCTCCTCTATTCAGTGGCAGATCAGATTGGAAAAGAAGGAGTAGAAAGACAGTACGAAGAATTTCTTCGGGGAACGCCGGGGAAAATTTCAGTGCAAACCGACGCATTCGGTCAGATTGTAGCTGAAACAAAAAAATCAGAGCCAATTGCGGGTTCAGGAGTGGTGCTGTGGATGGAGAGAGGCCTTCAAACGAAGCTTTTCGAGGGTATCGAGCGAGTGTTCCGTGATACGGGAGCAAAAAAAGCAGCTGCGGTTGCCTTAGATCCCCAAACCGGCGGAGTGCTTGCGTTGGTATCCTTACCGAGCTTTGACCCCACTGCTTTTTCCGGAGGCATCTCTCAAAAAGAATGGGACAAGATTTTACAGAATCCCCTTAGCCCCTTGTTCAACAGGGTGATTGGCGGGGTAGGGTATCCTACGGGATCCGTGATAAAGCCGCTCATCGGGCTCGCGGCTCTTGAGGAAGGCGTGATCAACGAAACAACAACGCTGTTTGCGCCCCTGGAGCTGTGCGTGGAGAATGTTTACACCAAACAACAAGAATGTTTTCATGATTGGACCTTCCACGGCAATACCGACATCAAACGGGCAATCGCAGAATCGGTAAACCCTTTCTTCTACATGCTTGGCGGAGGATATGAAAATTTCAGGGGATTGGGTTCACAAAAGATTAAACAATACCTTGAAAAATTCGGTTGGAACGAACCTACCGGCATTGATATCCCGGGAGAGGGAAAGGGAATTTTGCCCACGATCGACAAAAACTGGCGCCTTGGAGACACCTATCATTTTTCCATTGGCCAGGGGCCCTTTGCCGTTACGCCTCTTCAGGTTGCAACCGCGATCTCTGCAATTGCAAATGGAGGGAAACTCATGGAACCCCATGTCGTGAAAAGCATTGTAGACAGCGAGAAAAATCCAGTTCAAGAATTCCAGCCGCAGGTGAAAAGTGAAAATTTTGTTGATCCTGCGAATGTTGAGATCATCAAAAAAGGCATGAGGCAAACAGTGACAGCGGGGTCTGCAACTGGTTTTCTCGATCGAATTCCCGTAAAGGTTGCGGCAAAAACCGGTACTGCGCAAACCGGAAGAAAAACGTGGAATGGCAAGGACTATTTATACAGTTGGACTGTAGCGTTTGCCCCCTACGAAGATCCTGAAATTGTACTTGTGGTAGTAGTGGAAGACATTGTAGAGGGACGGGTTGCAGCTCTTCCAGTCGTGCGCGACGCGTTCCAGTGGTATTTCAGTAGATAAATCCTATCAGTCCCATGGGTCCGATATGACCTATATCACCAAAGAAGGCCTTGAAAAACTTCAAAAAGAGCTTGAACACTTAAAAACCGTCAAGCGAAAAGAGCTTACCGAACGCTTGCGCAAAGCGATTTCTTTTGGCGACCTGTCAGAGAATTTCGATTACCACAACGCAAAAGAAGAACAAGAGATGCTCGAGCGCCGCATCGCGGAAATCGAAGATACTTTGGCGAGCTCCCGGATGGTTTCAGAGAAAAACGGCAACGGCGTTGTGCAGATTGGTTCTGTGGTAACCGTGAAAGCAAACGGAGAAACTCTTATTTTCACCATCACGGGTTCGGCAGAAGCCGATCCTTTAGAAAACAAAATCTCAGCCGAATCGCCACTCGGCCAAGCGCTCCTGGGCAAAAAGAAGGAGGCAGTTGTGCAGATTGAAACGCCTGAGGGGGTACAATCCTACAAAGTTCTTGACATTTCCTAGAGTTGAGATACATTAGGAATCAGCTTACTGCCTAAATCCTGGGGTGAAATGCAACTTCTGGAATTAGGAGAAGGAGGATTGCTATGACTAAAGGAGTGTCACTACCTCCCGTGGGTGCACTCATCTCTCCTTTCAGGAGAGCTGACGGGTCTCTGAAGCCACCTACCCTTATTCGCCGACGGATTCCAAGATCCGGAGGTAGGGGATGGAGTGGAGAGACGAGATGGCTTGCATTTGTTGCGTGCATAGAGAGGGCATGGGTTACTGTCCCCCCCGAGATAGAGAGCTATCCCGTGTGGCTTGAAAATGTGCCCGCGCAGGCTATCTCCAGAAGAATTTCCCCCTGGGCCTTGTTGCTCTCTCTTGTTACTAGGAGGCCACCTGAGCGAGGTTACTTTTTAGATCCTCGCTATACTCTTCTGGTTACATCGTCGCCAGGTTGGGGACCTGCTACAGCTGTCCCGGAAGCAAAGAAAGATTAAACAAGCAGAGAAGAGGTCTCCTTTGGGAGGCCTCCTTTTTTTTGACTTGAGCGTAAAAATACGATAGAATTTTACTATATGGCGACGATTGAGGAGATACGAAAAGTAAGGTTGCAAAAACTTCAGCGGATTCAAAAAGCA
>JACOVR010000036.1 GCA_016177245.1 Candidatus Wildermuthbacteria bacterium
AACCTTGTTTGTGTCCCCACGAGGAGTCGAACCTCGATCTCAGCCTTCGGAGGGCCGCACTCTATCCGTTGAGCTACGAGGACGAAATTATTTTAGCCGGGATACCCTGAACAAACCTCCGCAAGGGACGATCTCAATGCCTTGTCTTTCGAGTTCATCCAAAATTATGTTCATGCCCAAGGAGTCAGAGGGCATGTGGCCCGCGATCACAATGTTGATGTTGGCTGCGTCTGCTTCTTTTTTGTGTTCTTCAGAAATGTGCATGCCAACAACGGTTCCGATTCCTGCCTGCGCCATTTTTTCAAAAAGTTTTGGGGAGCCCTCGGTGCCTCCGGTGATTTCTGTAAGCGCGATCTTGCCGCATCGGTTCTCTGGCCTGCCGGTAAAAATGCGGGGGCCCACGCCAAGCTCGCTTGCCATTTTGTATTCCTCAATGCCGCGGAGAATGTTCATGACTTCTTCAACGCGTTCAAGCTGAACCTTTTCCAATTTCTGGCGCAAAAAATGCGCTGCGTTGTTGTCTGCAACCGTGTGCAAACACATGACGTTCATGCCAAGAAGTTTTGCCGCGTCAATTGTTCTCCAGTGATTTAGCTTATTCACTCCTCTTGCGACTTCTGAAATGCGCTCTCGCATCAACCCTTCTGCGATGTTCACGGGAACGCCATACTGGTTGAGCACGTCGATCTGCAGTTCCATGACTTCATGGAGATCGGCAAGCGCCCTTCCCATGGGATGGTGGGAAATGACCAAATCAATGTTGCCGACCTGTTGCGCGAGCAAGATTTCTGCTGGCTCAATATCGATCCCCACGAGCGCTCGTTTTATTTCCTTATCCTGGGCAATGTGAAGAATTTTTGAATCGGAATACGGATTGGTTAAGGATTCTTTGTCGAATTCAACTTTCTCTGCTTCAGAGAGTTTTTCAAATCTCTTCTTGTTGCGCTCAAGGAGTTTTTGGATCTGCTCTTTGGAACGAAAGTCGGCCTCGATGCCCTTTTTGATCGCCAAATTGTAGATTTCTTGGATTTTCACTTTGATATCGTAATCGCTTGTTTCAGTGGCGGGACAATCTGCTCGCTTTGTTGCGTTCGACGCATTGGAAGAACCTTTCGATAGAGTTCGTCAATAAGCTCCTGCTGCTTTGCCAAAGTAAAAACTTCGCGCCGTATGTGCGCCTTTTGCAGCCGAATATATTTCCTCAAACTTTTCGGAAGTTTCCCTTTTGACATAGTTAAAAGGATATCATTTTTTTTTTAATTTGTCCATCTCTTCTTGCACTACCTTCCGATCGTCCCATGGGATTTTTTTGCCGCCGGCAACCGCAATGGAGTTTTCAAATCCCTTGCCCGTGATCACCACGGTGTCTCCTGGCTGGGCAAGTGAGAGGGCCTTGGCAATCGCCTCGCGCCGGTCGAGAATTTTGAGCACCGCTTTATTTTCTGCGCCTGCGGCAACTTCATCAATAATTTTCTGGGGGTCTTCTTCATAGGGATCTTCGTTGGTTACGATGACTTCCCTGCAATGGGTTGCAGCCAGCTTGCCCAAAACCGGGCGCTTCCATTTGTCGCGGCCGCCGCCGGCAGCCCCAAGCACGCAGATGCGGGGCATCAATGTTTTATAAACTTTTTCTAAAGCTGCCGGAGTAAACGCGTAGTCCACTACAACCCTGAAGGGTTCCGAAACAACAACTTCCATTCTCCCCGGTACTCCTTCCATTGTTTCCAGCGCCCGCTTGGAAACATCGGGCGGGATGCCGAGCTCTTCCGCAACAGAAATCGCGGCTAGGGCGTTGTACATATTGAACTCTCCCAAGAGTTTCAGATTGAGCTGGATGTTCTTTGCGTCGGCAAGAGAGTAGCGGATGACTTTTTCTGCGGGAAACTGCAGGAAATATCCGGCGTTGGGATCATCAACGTTGATGACGTGAACTTTCTTTACCGCCTGAAACAACTTGCCTTTTGCTTCCTTGTATTTTTCAAAAGAACCGTGGCGCTCAATGTGTTCGGGCGAAAGGTTGGTGAACACTGCGGTGTGAAAATTTAAAAACCTGTGGCGATGCTGCACAATGCCTTCTGACGTTGCCTCAACAATCGCGTGCGTGCAGCCCCCGTTAACTGCCTGGCGCAAAAATTTCTGAATAAAAAAACGGCCAGGCATGGTCATTTTAAGCGTATTGCGCCATTGTTTTCCCCCAATCTTGAAACGCACCGACGAAAGCGAAGCGGTTTTGATTCCTGCCGCTTCAAAAATTTTTGCAATCATTTCAACGGTCGTGGACTTCCCATTGGTGCCGGTGACTCCGATCACAATAAGCTTTCGTGCGGGAAACAAGAACACGATTGCGCCCAGCAAAGCAAAAAGAAAATGATACCAGCTAAACGCAAAAGCGGGAATGAATCTTTTAAGCATTGCCTTCACACGATTACTGTAGCATGGGACGCAAAGAAAACAACAAGGGGGCATACATGCGCTATCTACTATCTAGTAGCGTCGGTATACCCCCCCAGAAAAGCTTCCATTGACCCTCCTTAATCAGGGTTCAGGACTCGCCTGATCCTGGTGCCCACGTCGGTCTTCTGCTGCGGGCAGAGCTCGTCAGGAGCCAGCCTTCTTAGGGGCTCCGGCGTCGTGGCGGGCCTTACGGTAATGTCGGGGCTTATTCTTACTGGCATGCTGGTCCCTCCCTATGGATTGGTCTAGCTCGCGGATCATGTCCCCGGCCTTCGATTCCGTGTCGAACTCGAGGAGGATGCGGTAGATCTTCTTCTTGATGCTCAGGCCCACCGGCTGGTGCCCGATCTGCATCGTTATGGGGATGCGGTCGCGGGCGAGCCAGGCTTCCCTCTCGGTCATGGCGATGGTGACAAGAGCAGACTCGGCTCCTTCCTGGTTCTGTTGCATCAACGCGGAACCGATCTTCAGGATCAGGGCCTTGGCGACCCGCACCCCTTCCTCGGTGTCGTCGTTCTTGAGCACCGATTCCAGGGCGTAGGTCTCTTCGCGGGTGAGCTCGATCGTCTTGGCTTCGTCCATGGTTGCCGTCCCCCCTCTCAAAATTTAAACGAACCCGTCCTTTCTGCGAGATCACCCTCTCGCAAGGGACTTGTAAAATGTGCTAATTATTCCTACTTTATTCTTCCATGATTTTTTGTCAATACCCCTTTGTTTTCTAAAGAAAATCGGCCTTTTATGTTTAGAAAATAAAAAAATAGCAACCGCTGCCAGATTTGCCTACTTCTTTGCGAGGATCTTCAGGGCCTGCTTCATTCGTTCTTGGACGTCAACAATGTCGGAAGAAACGACAGACAGGGCTTCCCTCGCCCGCTGCCTTGAAAACCCGAGCGCAACCAAGCCGTGAACCGCGTCGTCGTCAACGTGTTTCTCGACTGCGAATTTTTTTATTTTCCCTGTGAGTTCTAAAATGATTTTCTGGATCTTCTTTGCTCCAACGCCGTGGATACCCTTGAAAAACGACTCATCATTTTTTTCGATCGCGTTTTTGAGTTGGTCAAGCGTGCCAAGCGAAGAAATCGCAAGGACTGCCTTTGGGCCAATACCTGAAACTCCCCGCAGCACCTCGAAGAGTTGG
>JACOVR010000035.1 GCA_016177245.1 Candidatus Wildermuthbacteria bacterium
GACGGGTCTCCAGCAGGGTCATGTCTTCCTGAAACGACAGGTATTCGGGGTTCACTTCTTCTGAATGCCAGATCGAGGGGACTTCCCCCTTTGTTTTAGACCTCTTAAACTCTAAGAGTTTTGCGTATTCCTTTTTTACGTTTTCGAGACCCTGCTTGGTGAGATAAAATTTGTTTTCTGGCATTGGGGTGGTGACTATTTTTTTCTAAAAAATCTGGCTTTTGCGGCCAGATGTTGTTGAAGGAATCCCTTTGGGGCAAATCAACAAATCCAGCCGCAGTGGACTTGCAATGTGTTCTTGGTGAATGTAATTAACTTTGAAGTATGCATAGCACGCTCTCTATTTAGAATATTAACCAAATGGTGCAAAATGGTTAATATTCTTCGCTCGTCTCCTCTGGGATTTCATTGTACCCTACCAAGGAGTGCTGTCAAGAGAATATGCTTAGGTGTTATTGAGTTTGGGGGCAATGGTCTGGGGTACCACAGGAATTTCTCCTACAAATACCTCTGCGTTGTGCACGCCAGGGAAAGAACGCACTTCGCGTTCCACAAAGTCCTCAACATCTTCGATGGTACGAGCAAGCATGGAAACAGTCAAATTAAGTCTGCCCGACCGCTTTACTAAATGATAAATCTCCTGTTTTTTCGCAAGTTTCGCAATGAGCCGATCTAAGGCCTTGCCGTCTACTTCAATTTGCAGCCCCGCAGACAAGGTATAAAACTTGCTGACAACGAGCGCGCCCCGTATGGCAAAAAGATCTTTCTTGAGTAGATTGTCCACCCTGTTTTTTGCGGCAACCTGGCTCAGTTTCACCTTTGTGGCGATTTGAGCAAACGACATCCTTCCATTGCCTGCCAGGAGGGAAATAATGTTCAGGTCAATAACGTCAAGTTCCTGCAACCGCCACAGCGTGTCTGGACTATACCTCCACACAGAGAAATCGGCGAGGCCTATGCGATCGGTGTAGGTGGCAAACTTAATGTCTTTGATCTGAAGCCGCGCCTTTCGTTCTCGCAGCGCTTCCATCGATCGCTTATAGCCCTTGCCGGTAATGATGTCGTTGTCAACCAAAAGCACCTTCCTCCCCTTCACTTTTTTTTCTTCGAGTTCTTTCCCGTCGTCTTGCATGGTTGTCAAAATGATGTTTTTCTTTTTTTGCTTGAGCCAATCAAAAAGGGCAACGCCGTAAAACATGCCATCTGGCTGAAGATGCACAATAGCCGACGGGTCTCTGCCGAAATACTTTTGCACATCCTTCCCGATTGCCCGAATGAATTTTTTGATGGGATCGAGATTGAAAAGATTGGTCATTGTTTTTTCGTTTTCTTATAATACGAAGAGATTGAGTCGCGCATGGCTTTGCAGCACGCAGCCACGAAAAATCCCACTTTCCCTTGGTGCTTGGATGGAATAAACTCGTAGTCATGCCAGTTCCCTTTCCTATCGATTTCTCCAATCTCGCACCCGACTGATTTTGCAATGGCGAATCCCGGGGAAATCTCTGTTCTCGGCTCGTCAAACATGATATATGCATCCACCCTCCCGTCTGCAAGGTAGCCGTAGATGTGGCTTCCGCCAAAAGGGTACAAAAGCGCTTTTGGGTGCATGCGCTTGATCGCATCCCCAAAAAAACGGAGGAACTTTACGGAATATTGAGAACTCATAAGGTAGCTGGCCAGCACAATCGGCTCCTCTAAGGAGCGATGGGCATGGGGCACGGCATTGGTTTTTGTTTTTGAAGCAACGTCGAGCAAGAATGTTTTCTTGCCATCGAAGATCCACGCCTTTCCATCGAGAATGTCTCCGATCCCTCCGCATAAGGGCTGGCGCTCTTTATCAAAAAACGTGAGGGCGGTGTACCAGGCATGGCGGAATCCAGAAAAAAACAGAATGGTGTTGTCAAACGGGTCAATCGCGGCGTACACGTCGGGTTTTTGAGATGCTGCGGGCACAACCTTGCATTCAGAAAAAATTGCCGCATTCACTTTGTATTTTGCCAGAAGGTTTTTGAGAATGTCTTCTCCCACCCTATCGATCTCAATTTCAAGGTCTTCTGGGCGGCCCGGCACCTCGCCCAGCACCTTTTTGCCCATTTTTGCTTTTCCCATCGCGCGAACCTTCTTGCCCGTTTCAACAAGATACTCGAGCACGATTCGATTGAGTGCTTGAATCCCCATAGATAGATTATGATACCGCTCTTTCAAGCACTTTGCAAAACCGCTCCATGTCGGCAAGCGTTCCAATGCTCACCCTCAAAGTGCCCGGGGGGTCCTCTCTTGGCCTCACCAACATACTTGCCGTCTTGAGTGCTTTGAGGATTTTTTCCGGATCAGCGGGTTTTATAAGTAAAAAATTCGCTGCGCCTGGGTAAAAGTCGATGCCGTGTTCCTTCAGGAATGCTTCCACTTTGGGCTTTACTTTTTCCATAACTTCCTTGATATAACGTTTCGAATATTCCGGGTCTTGAAGAGCTGCTTCGATCGCTGTCCTTGCGAACATGTTAACATCGTAGGGGCCGCAGATTTTCAAAAGCTCCGCAACATTGTCTTTCTGGCTGATGACGTATCCTGCGCGCACGGAAGCTAACCCAAATTGCTTTGAGAGAGTCCGCGAGAGAAACAGATTGTCAAAATCTTTCACAAACCGAAGGGCCGTGATGCCGGAAAACTCAAAATACGCTTCGTCGTGCAATACGGCAACATTTTTTTCTTTTGCCCTGGCAAGGAGAGCACGCACGTGTTCCAATGCAAGCTCTGTCCCGGTGGGATTGTTTGGATTCACAAGCACTAGAAGTTTGGGATTTGCGTCCAACAATTTCAAAACTTCCTGAAGAGGAAAGTCAAGATTGGGGCCGGCATATCGAGGTTTTACAATTTCAGCGCCCTGGATAAGAGCGGACTGATATTCCATTGCAAAACTCGGGCTGGGAATGATTACCTTTTCGCCCTTGTCAACAAACGCCCGCATCACAACATCGATGACTTGATCTGAACCGTTCGTAACAAGCACTTCGTCTGGCATACACCCAACATATCGCGCAACGATTTCATTAAGATCCCCATATTCAGGATATACTTGCAGACGTCCTGAATCCACGAACTGACGGAGGGCTTGCTTCACATGCGCACTTGGCTCTATAGTCATCTCGTTGAAGTCAAGCAAAAGATATCCCTTTGACGCTCTCCCTTCGAGCGGCGGTTTGTAGGGACTCATGTTTTTAATATTTTCTCGAAACGGCGCCATGGTTATAGCTTTCCTTTGGTGCTTGGGACCGGAGTTTTAATGTCCCCCTGCCCCGATCCTTCAATCGTGAGGGTAGTAGTAATATCGGTTTCCCTCGTTTTCCTCCGATGCGAACATGTTCGAACCCTCATGACTGCATTATAAGCCATGCGTTCGTCAAGCGCAAAATCATTGACATTTTTGAAAAATCTGCTATTATGCTCGCAGCTCTACAAGAAATAGACGTCTTCTAGTATTAAGAAGGAGGATCTCGATGGAAACGCAAACTGGTATTCTCTCCCGAGTCCGCCAGATTGTTCTACACAGACCCCAGACTCATTCCTTGCCGTTTCCTACGGGCCGCATCCAGGCAGTAGGGGTTGATATCGACCAATGTCTTACGGTTACCGGTGAACCCCAGATGAGAATCCTGCGACAGGCCCTCGCGCTTGCAAGACTGCAAAGATACAACGAGAGGTGCAAGCGAGATCCGCGTCTTCCAAAAATATTCCTTGTGTCGGGACGCGATGTACGATATGGGCAGGGAATATGCAACATACTTGGAGTGCATGACTGGTGCATTGCAGAGTACGGGGGTATTCTCTACCACCCCGTCACCGGAGAAATAGTGGAAAATAAGGAACTCGACCCAACCACATATCTCCGGTTTAACGAGGTACGCAAGAAAGCAGAGAGAATCCCTGATGCAATCCCGGCCCTAAGGCTCTACCGTTGGAAATCGGTTATGGTCACACTCGAACGGATCGATACAGCCATTCGAATGGATACCCTAAGGCAGCTCGTGGAATTCGAGCTGGCAGCCTTTACGGACGTAGTTGATATCCGCGCCTCCCAGATTGCAGTTGACATCATATGCAGGGGACTCGACAAAGGGGCGGGACTGCGTTTCCGCCATGAAAGCGGACGTGCATTGGCCGAACCCGCGAGAACCTTGTATATCGACGACTCCATGGGCGCATCTGACGCAGTGATGGTTGCGGGACTCCTTGGTTGCCCGTCCAACGCAACCAAGGAATTCGCCAATCTTGTGCGCAGTAAAGGAGGTTTTGTGGCAAAACGACCCCTTCGCGAAGGAGTCGTTGATGTGTTGAAACACTACGGCATCAGAATCTAAGACAATCTAGCCGTGGCCAGGAGAAATCCTGGCCCTTTTTTATTTCAGTTCGTTGACCAGAGTGGAAATTCCCCGGACTCGCTTTTTTGTATATGCTCGGAAATACGGCTGTTCTTTCTTGGGAACGCTAAAATACCGCATTGCTCCCCACCAAATCTGTACCAAGAGCGCAGCAACAGTAGACCAGTAGATCTGATCCCGATTCAGTTTCTTCTTATACGCTTTATCTACGGAATCCAGGAACTTTTCGAACAACGGCTTTGTCATGCGAGGAGTACGAAAAAGATGATCTACAAAAAAGTAGCCAATGTCGTAAAGAATACCCCCCTTTTTATTCAAGCCAGCATACTCAAAATCAACAATGAAGATGTGATGGTTCTTGTCAACAATGAGATTCTGAAAGAGAAAATCGTTATGTGTAGAAACTCCTCTTTTCAGTGGTACAATTTGTTGATCTGCCCCTTTTTCAAGAGCCCGAAGTTCTTGTACGGCATATGCATCAACCAACTGCTCAAGTTGATGCTTGCTTGCTTCTATGCGATATTTTTGAATCTCATTTCTAAAAACGTTGTAGGGATTCACAAATCTGACTCCGCTTTGATGAAAAAGCACAAAAGTTTGGGCAAGTTTTTTTTGAAATTCAGGTTTTTTAAACTGCTCCATGGTAAGCTCTTTGCCTGCAATATATTCTGCAACCATGGTGCCGTCTGGCACAAGATATTTTTGCGGATCGTTGGCGTTGAGAATGTTCCTTTTGTCCAGCACGTACACAAAATAGCGGGGAACGATTCGCGCAACTTTTCTGTTTCTTGAAAGCGCGAGGATGTTTTTGCCTTCTACTTTCCTGTTGATCACGCCTGACTCCCACGGAATCCGAACAAAAAACTTTTTGCCCCTGCATTCCGCAAGCCAATTGCTGTTTGTTTGGCCTCCAAGTTTTTTCAGTTTTATTGCTCCTTTAAAATAGTGCTTTTTGAGAAACTGAAGATTTTTGTTCATCGTTGCCAAAGATTTTGATTTTCCCGTATTCGCCGTCGTACCCGGGTTCGATTGCGACCTTCCCCTCTCGAACCCGTTTGATCCCTTCTGCAATTTCAGGAAGCGTTGCCCTGCTAATTTCTGGCATCGAGGCATCGAGTAAAACCGCAAATTCGTTTCCAAGCGCCTTGATCAGTTTATCGTATTCTTCCCTGCCCTGTTTTGTGCCTACGCCCTGGCCCAATGCGTCTGCGATGATCTCTTGCAAAGGAATCAAGCTCCTAAAAGGAACGGCGCTAGACGGCACAAAACCCTCTGGTTTGTCTGCCAGTTCTTCAACTCTATTGAGCACGCCGATGGTGAGAGGCCTGCCGCACCTTGGGCATACATTGTTTCTTTCTTTTGATTCTTTGGGCGAAAAAGATATGCCACATAGACGATGGCCGTCGTAATGATACTTTCCTTCTTCTGGGAAAAACTCAACCGTGAAAAGAAATTTCTTGGGATCTTTGGTTTTGAGCGTCTCTGCAATCGCAGGATAGCTTACCTCGGCGTCGAACACGTTTGCCTCCCTTCCGATTTTCTCCAAGCTATGGGAGTCGGAATTGCTGATGATGGCGACGTTGTCGAGCGACGAAACCCGCCAGTTCATCGCGGGCGACGAAGACAAGCCCGTTTCAATCGCATAGATATATTTGGTGTATTCGTCAAAACATTCTTCCAAAGAATTAAATCCGGATTTGGAGCCAAACACGGAGAACCATGGTGTCCAGCAATGGGCGGGAACAACCATGCAATCTGACGAAGCGTCGAGCGCGATTTTTACCACTTCTTTTGCGTCAATGCCTAAAATGGGGCGGCCGTCAGAGCGCAGGTTCCCAATCCAGCCCAGGCGCGTGTTGATTTTTTCTACTGCTTCAAACGACGGCGCGAACAACACCAGGTGAATTTTGCGCACCTTGCCTCCCTTGGAATAAATGCAGCTGATTTCGCTTGTGCACAAAAAGCGCGCGGGGCTGGTTCTTCCTTTGAGTTTGTACAGGCCTGCCTCCGCTGGTTCCAGCTGATCTTTGAGTTCTTGAAACCAAAGGGGATGCGTGAAGTCCCCGGTTCCAATGACCGTGATTCCTTTGATCTGGGCCCATTTATCCAGATTTTCCAGATTCATGTCTTTAGAGGTGGCCCTCGCAAACCTCGAATGAATATGAAAATCTCCAACAAACTTCATATGAGAGTTTTCTGAAGAAACTTTCTGGGGTAATTATGAATTTTCTTAAGCCAGTCGCGGTTGTACCACTCCCATAATTCTTTTGCGGAAAGAAACGCCTCAAGATCTTGATCGTGATGTGGAAACTCTTCAAAATCAATGCCTGCTTTTTGCTCGCTCCAGACATGGTTGCAAAGAGGGTTGCCTCCTGTCGCCCGCCTGCGTGCCGCTCTCTGCCTGGCAAGGCATCCCCTGCACTCCGCATATTGATCAATGCGCAAAATCCATCGCGTCTTGCATTGTTTATCTTTGCGCTGGGACTTGTTGTATGCATTGAAATACGCTGCTGTTTGCAGGGCGTATTCATCTCGTATGGCGCTGCCTGTTTTAATATCGATGATGCCCAACCTGCCCTTCACCCTTGCAATCAAATCAACGGTGCCAGCATAGAGGTGATCTTTGTCGAATACCCTTTTCTCGATCGCATCTGCGGGACTTTCGATTGTAAAATCACTGGCCTGGCTCCATTGGCGAAACGCTTTCAAAGACGGAAGAAGGCCGGCATCAAAAGAATCATTCTCGTTTTGGATGAGTCGGCCAATTGCTTCGTGAACCGTGCTTCCCCAGTCGGTGCTCTCTTGCGACGCAAAGAATCCAGCTTTCGAAACCATTGCGGTTACGGCGGTGACCCGCGGCATCCACGTTCCTCCTATTTCGTAGCCATATCGCTGCTTGAAAAAGTCGAGGGTCATGAGGACCGTTTCAAAATGATTTTGTAAAGATTTTCAACAAAATCCCCGCCCGCATACCCAACAACGAGCGCGAGCGCTGGGCTTAAAGTATCCAAACCGGAAACGAGCAGCCCCGATTCTTTCACTGCAACCGCAACCGCTACTCCAATGACTCCTGCAATGCACGTGGTGAACAAAAAATAGGGCAAGCGGAATTTTACATCCTTGTAGGAATAGTAGTGCTTCATGAATCCAGCGAGTCCCCTGATCACTCCGCCGCCAAACCCTGCAATAAGAATTGAAAATTCCATTTAGATGACAATGCCAAACGCTGTCTTTACTGCCCACCCAACTCCAAAGGCAACTGCAGATGCCAGCCCGCCTATCAAAAAAACCTCAAGTCCTGCCTTCAGCGCGTTCCCTCCGGTGAGCAGGGTTCTTGCAGCCCCCACGCCAAAAAAGGCCGCAGCGGCAAGGCCGGCAGACCAAAAAAAGCTTGTAAGCTGATTTTCAACCGGCAAGAAATAGGGAAGCAAGGGAATAAATCCCGCAACGACAAACGCGGTGAACGTAATGAAGCCGTGCTGAAGAAGATGGGCAGAATTTGCTCCTTGATGTTCGCCCAGTTCTTTTTCTGAACGGAGCGCAAGATAATTGGAGGCGCCCATGGAAAACCCGTCTGCAAGAAGGTTTGCAAGGCCAAGGATAATAATGATTCCATGGGGAAGCAGCGCACCCGTTGCCCCCGCCACCACCGCAAAGGTGGTAACGATGCCGTCGTTGGCTCCATACACAAAGTCGCCCACGTACACTCCCTTGCGGAATTTCTCAAGAAAGTTTCGCATGGCGTTTCTTCAAGACAAGAACAATGATCGCAACTACGATGACGATGAGAAAGGAGTTCTCATGGGTAAATCGGGGCACAACAATATCCCGCCAATCAAAAAAATATCCCTCCTTGAGGTATTCGCTGCCCAAGATAGAGGCAAGCGTCAACACAAAAAGCGCGGTAATCATTGTGCAATTGTATCAAAAATTATGGTTGACAACAAATCCGCCTATGATAGAAGGAGGGTAGCTCGTAGAGGAGGATCGTATGGAACTTGGAACTCGGGTCGCTGACATCGAACTGGAACACCCCATCATGAACGCAGCGGGTCCGCGGTGTAAGACCGAGGAAGAAATTGAGGTACTTGCCCGGACTCCGGTAGCAGCTGTGATGGTGGGCTCCATCACGTGGGATGCCCGGCCGGGCAATCAAGGCGATGTATACTTCAGCCAGTCGGGCCACTTTTCGCTCAATTCCCTCGGCCTGCCCAATGGAGGACGAACCTACTACACAGAACATCTCCCCACGATGGCCCGGCTGGCACACCAGAGCGGTAAAACGCTCTGGGTAAGCGTTGCTGGTTTCACTCCGAAGGACTATGTCCGGCTTGTCCTGCTCGCTGTCAGAGGAGGAGCCGACGTCGTCGAGATAAACCTGGGATGCCCCAATGTCTGGGACGAAGGAAAACAAAAATCAATCGCATCCTTCGATCCCATACTCACAGAGGAGATCCTCGCAAGGATAGAACGCGAGATCACCTCCGACACCCCCTGTCTTTTCGCCGTAAAGATGTCGCCGTATCTCAACAACCTCTTGCCTCCGCACGAGAAGCTCCGGGTATCGCCGTACTCTACCGACCCTCTCCTCCTGGAGAAAATGGCAAAGGTGATTGCGCAATCCAAGCTCATCCGCGTAATCACTTCGGCCAATACTGTCCCAAATGCATTTGCGGTGCGGGATGATGGGACGCCCGCCATACAAAGCCCCGATGTCCAAAATGGCGTGGGAGGGCTTGCAGGATCAATTGTAAAACAGATGGGGCTTGCACAGGTGCGGCGATTGGTTAAACTGCTTCCTTCTTACGTCGACGTTATTGGCGTCGGAGGGATCAACTCTGGCCAAGACGTGGCCAACTACCTCGAAGCCGGCGCAAAAGCGGTGCAAATCGCAACCGCATTCGCCGACCGAGGCCCCGAGGTGTTCTATCAAATCCTCACAGAGTTCGTCTCGGTCAAGGAAAAAGAGGCGGTTGCCTCGTAGCTCTCCAGCTCCTTCTGTATCCAAGCCCCTTCGGGGGCTTTTTATTTTACGCATACCGATACTCTCTATTCATGCTACAGCTTTATTTATAGAGTATAAAGCATACCTACCCTAAAAGCCAAACTCGCGCACAGAGAACTCTTTGAATTCGCCCTTATATTCTTCACCCACAGCATCAACGTGCCCTATTTTTGCAAGGGGTGGGCCTTTTTTGCACCGCTCAATAAACTTTTCGATGTTTTCTTTTTCTCCTTCAGCAATAATCTCCACCCTCTCATCAAGAAGGTTTCGCGCCCAACCGGTAAGCCCGAGTTCAAGCGCTTTTGCCCTCGCATGCTGCCTGAACAACACTCCCTGCACCCTGCCCGAAACAAAAAGGTGGATTCTGATTTTTTCTGCCATACATACATTCTATCAAAAAAGTGAGGCGCCAGTTGTGAAAC
>JACOVR010000040.1 GCA_016177245.1 Candidatus Wildermuthbacteria bacterium
AAAGATATGCAAAAGTTTTTAAAAGAAGAAAAATTTTTATGACTACAGTTACCAAAGATATCCTAAAGGAACTCTACCCCCCGCGTCCCCCAGAGGTGAAGAAGTACGACTACGGGTTGATGATGGTGATCGGGGGGGGCGATTTTTATTCGGGTTCCCCGGCCCTTGTTTCGTTGACTGGATTTCGGGCTGGGGTTGATATGGTGAGGGTGGTTGCGCCCAAAAGGGCGGCAGACATTATTGCGTCGTTCACGCCTTTGTTGGCTGCGTTTCCTTTGGATGGGACGCATCTTCTCAAGCAGCACTTGGCCACCCTTATTTCTATGACCGAATCAGCAAAAGAGGTTTCCCATGGAAAGGTTTCCGTGGTGATCGGCGGAGGCATGGGGAGATCTCAAGAAACCCAGGAAACAATTCTTGAGTATCTATCTCAAATCAATGTTCCCGTGGTTATTGACGCAGACGCGATTCACGCGGTCGCAAGGCGCAAAGAAGTTCTTGCGGGCAAGCCGTTTTTGATCACCCCGAATACCTACGAACTCACTCTTCTTGGGGGTAAAAACATACGACCCATGCCCCTGGAAGAGCGAATCAAAGAGGTGCAAGCGGTTGCAGCAAATCTTCAAACCACGCTTGCGGTGAAAGCCAAGGAAGACATTGTTTCAGACGGGAAAGAAGTGCTTGTTGACGAGGCAGGTTCTCCGTATTTGAGTATTGGGGGAGCGGGCGACACAATGGCCGGCATCGCAGGAGCCCTTTTGGCGCGAGGCGCGACATTGCTGCAAGCTGGTGCAGGTTCGGCGTACATCAATGGAAAGGCAGGGGAGCTTGCGGCAAAAAAATTCAAAGAATCCCTGGTCGCCACCGACATCATCGACTCCATCCCCGCCGTGATTGGATGAATTACTCTGCGTGGCCGAAGAAAGAGACGGCAGAATAGATTGCAACGATCCCAGAAACCAGCAGAATGCTTTCTGCAACGGCGAATCCACGCCGTTTTTTGTAGTGTATTTCAGGCATGATGTCTGAAGTTGCGATATAAATGAAAAACCCCGCGGTGAGCCCAAGAAGGATGGGAATGTATCCTTGCAGAAAACTTCCGAATACATATCCCAACAAAGCTCCGATAAGCGCAACAGCAGCGCTCAACACATTGATCAAAACCACCATTTTTCTCGAAAACCCCTTGTGCAAGAGCAAGGCGAAATCGCCGATTTCCTGCGGGATTTCGTGTGCAATGACTGCAAGCGCAGTGACGATGCCCAAGGGTATGTTAATAAGAAAGGTAATGGCAATGATAATTCCGTCAATGAAATTGTGCACCGTGTCGCTGATGATAATGAGGGGGGCGGTTGCCATCGTTTCTCTGGCGTGCTCGTGAACCTGATCATGATGGTGTCTCCAGTGAACAACGTGTTCAATAAAGAAAAAGAGAATGATTCCTGTCAAAGTCCAGAGAAAAACATTGGCGCCCGTTTCTTCTGATCCGTGCACGGCTTCAGGCAGCAGATCGAAAAACGCAGCCCCGAGCAGGGCGCCTGCTGCAAATGCGGTGAGCGCATGAGAAACCTTTGCTGCAAGTTCCCTCCATGCTAAAAGCACAAGGCCTCCAGCAAGCGCCCCGATGCTTCCCACAAACGTAAATGCAAGAATATACAATAGCGCTGGCATAGTATATATGATACAATAAAAAAACGTTATGACAACCATTGCGATTAATGGGTTTGGGCGGATTGGGCGGCTTTTCTTTCGGGGGATTTCTGAAAAGCCGGAATTTCGAGTTGTCGCGGTGAATGATCTGGGAAGCGTTGAGAACCTGGAATACCTTTTGAAATACGACACGGTCTATGGCAAATTCGACAAGGGGCTGGAAGGGGTAAAGATTCTTCAGGAGAAAGATGCTTCAAAACTTCCGTGGAAAGAACTTAGAGTGGATATCGTTGTTGAAGCAACAGGAGCGTTTGAATCATATGAGAAAGCAAAAGCGCATCTGGAAGCTGGAGCCAGGCGGGTTGTCATCACAGCTCCCGCCAAGGACGATGACGGGGAGAACGGCAAAACCGTGCTTGCAGGAGTGAATGAAGAAGATCTGAAAGGACATTTGATTTCTTCAAACGGTTCCTGCACCACAAACTCGGCATCCCCGGTGGTTGAAATTTTACGAGAAAACCCGGGTATCAAAAAAGCAATTTTGAATACGGTGCACGGATACACCGCAACCCAGAATTTGGTTGATGGACCCGTGAGAGGCAGCGATGTGAGAAGGGGACGGGCTGCGGCACAAAATATCGTTCCTTCGAGCACGGGAGCCGCAATCGCGGTTGCAAGGGCGGTGCAAGAGCTAGAAGGAAAGTTCGACGGCATCGCGATCAGGGTGCCTATTGTGGCTGGGTCCATTGCAGACATCACGTTTGTTGCAAAACGCAAAACATCGGCTCAAGAAGTTAATGAAATCCTTGAAAAAGCAGCTGCATTGCCCAGGTGGCATGGGATTTTCAAAGTAACAAAAGATCCCATTGTGTCGTCAGATATTATA
>JACOVR010000038.1 GCA_016177245.1 Candidatus Wildermuthbacteria bacterium
ACAGCGAGCCGCTCTACCGTTGAGCTACAGGGGAATACAAAAACAGTATATCAAAAGGCGGGAAATTTTCAAATGTTGTTTCGTTTTGACAATTGATGAAGCGCATGGTATTTTCTTTTTAGTTCTTACGGAAAGAGGGGATGGCGATGAAAATAAATATTGCCGTTGCGGGCGGGCCCTGCACAGGAAAATCTACTCTTGCAGCGATGCTTTTCGCCAGATTGAAAGTTCTCGGCCTCGATTTTGATCTCATTAGCGAAGAGAAGCGAAAACTCCAACGAGAATTCGGAGATTTCAGAAGTCCCTGGGAACGTTTCTACATGTGGCTCCAACAAGAAAGGGAAGAGCTTCGCTCCACTGCTGCACATGGCTTCATTACCGATTTCCCCTTGTTTCACTTTTACCTTCAGGCGCGAAGATACGTGAAGGAGCCCAGAGATCGGCTTGCAGTACGAGAATTATTCCGGATGTGTGTAGATCGAGAAGACAGGTATCAACTTATCGTAATTGCGAAGAATCCGGATGAAATTCCGTACAAAAAAGATGGAGCAAGAGGGTCCGAAGAAAAAGATGCAAGAGAGAGGCATCAACAGGTTAGGGCCTTTCTCGAACATTTCTGGCCAGAGAAACTTCTCCTCGTTGAAGGGGGAGTTGATGAACGGGTGGCACAGGTCCTGCAGAAACTGGAGGAGATGAAAGCCGCGGCGAGATGATATCGCCGCTTTTTATTTGCGTAGATCGCAGGAAAAGGGTATGATAGAAAAACCTTCTAGAATAACGTATGAGCCAGAAAATATTTTCGTCTCTTACAGGTGCAATATTTCTTATCATTGCAGTTTTGCATTTGGTCAGGATTGTTTCTGGGTGGGACGCGGTGATTGGGGGATGGGCGGTGCCCATGTGGTTGAGCTGGACTGCGCTCGTGGCAGCTGGATTTCTTGGGTATCAAGGAATAAAGCGGGGGAGATGAGTCCGTTGCTTTTTGCGCTTGCCGCGGTCGGGTTTGCGGCATCCGCATACATTTTCTACAAAACGCAGCGCAAAGAAAAACTCTTTTGCCTTTTGGGAGGCGAGTGCAACGACGTTGTGTACAGCAAGTACGGCAAAGCGTTCGGCATTCCAAACGAGCTCGCGGGCATGCTGTACTATGTGTTTCTGGTTGTTGCGTTGTTCTTGTCGCTCGAGTCAGTTGCGCGCATCGCTGCCATTCTCGCCTTTGGGGCGTCTGTCTATCTTTTGTTGATTCAAGCGTTTGTACTGAAAAAGTGGTGTGAATGGTGTCTTGCAACCGCGGTTGCGAACATCGGCATCGCATGGTTACTCTTCTTTTAGTTATTGTTGGGTTGGTGGTGTTTGAGGTGGTGAACTCGGTTGACAACGCCATTGTCAACGCCCACATGCTGCGCACCATGTCGGCTCGCGCCCGCAGATGGTTTTTGATCTGGGGAATTTTGACTGCGGTCGTGCTGGTGCGGGGGTTGCTGCCATTGCTCATTGTGTGGATCGCTACTCCCGGCATTTCCATTCTGCAGGCGATCCAGGCAACCTTTGGAGCAGATCCCATCGCAAAGTCGGCAATGGACGCGTCGGCCCACATCCTTCTGGTTGCAGGAGGAATGTTCCTTTTGCTTTTGTATCTCCACTGGCTGTTTTTGGAAAAGAAAGATCCCTTTTTTGTGCCAGATAAATTGGTGAAACAGCAGTACGGGATCTGGTTTTTTGCGCTCGCCGCCATTTTGCTTGTGATGGTTCTGTGGTTCGCGAGGGAAAGCCCCTTGGCAATGTTGGGAGCGGCAGTGGGGAACGCGGTGTTTTTCATACTCTATGGATTTCGCGAACAGGCAGAACGTCAGGGGCACGCATTTAAGACAACCGGAGCAAGCGATCTTTCAAAGTTCTTGTTCCTTGAGGTGCTCGATACTTCTTTCAGCATCGACGGCGTTATCGGCGCGTTCGCGTTTACCACCAATGTATTGCTTATCTTCATTGGCAATGGAATTGGCGCTCTTGTGGTGAGAGATTTGACGATTCGGGGCATTGAAACGGTTGCAAAATATCGCTGGCTGAAAAACGGGGCAATGACTTCGATTGGTTTTCTTGGAGCATTTATGATTCTCAAGTCGTTTGGGGTTCATATTCCCGAATGGCTTCCAACCATTACTACAGTAGGGATGGTAGGGTTCACTTTCTATGTTTCGCACCGCGATCTCAAGAAAAACGGAGCCGCCAATTGAGTACGTTGAGGGATTCACCGAATTTTTGGGTTGCAAAATTGATCTTTCGAAAAGACCTTTTATCCCGCGCCCAGAAACCGAGTATTGGGTGGGAAAAGCAATCCAAGAGATTCGCTCGCACTGCGCTTTTATCCGTTGCCTCGATCTCTTCGCCGGTTCCGGGTGCATCGGCATTGCCGTGTTAAAGCATGTGCCCGATGCGCGCGTTGTGTTTGCAGAAAAAGAAAAAAAATTTATCCAACAAATTAAAAAGAACCTCGCTCTCAATAAAATCCCTTCAGGTCGCTACCGATTAGTCCAACCTGCCCGCCGTAGCCCCGAGCGAAGTCGAGGGGGCGAAGGCGGGTCAGACCTATTTTCAAATATCCCGGGAAGATACGATTTTATCCTTGCCAACCCTCCCTACCTCGCAACCAAGAGAAAACGCTTTATCCAGCGCTCGGTGCTTGACTGGGAGCCGCATGGCGCGCTTTTTGCAGGCCCCGACGGCCTTCTGTACATCAGGAAATTTTTGCGGGGAGCAGGGAACCATTTGAATCCCAACGGCAAAATCTATATGGAATTTGACTCATGGCAGAAACCCAAAATTACAAAAATTGTGCGATCGTTCAATTTTCGTCATGTTGAATTCTTCAAAGACCAGTATGGCAAGTGGAGGTATATCGTACTGAACAATCTGTAGACCCAAGGGCTAACGGCATAGATAGTAAGGAGCATTTATGCTATAATGTATGTATGTATAACTGGACAACAGATGAAAATAAGCTGAAGAAAAACAAGGAGAAATACGCGGCGTGGAAGTTAGGGCAGCTTATTAATTTTGGTTTAGATGGGGAGAAAATAAAACGTGAAGAACTCAAAAAATACTGGGGGAAGCTCGAGCTCGATCCTGCAAGAAAACGATTTTTACAGCTTTTTTTGAATGGCTAGGGTTATTCTTACAGAAAAGCAAATTTCCCTGCTGCAAGAAATTGGGCAGAGGCAATTTGTCGCACAAAACTTTTATCTCACTGGAGGCACCGCATTAGCTGGTTTTTACCTGCATCATCGATATTCCGAGGATCTTGATTTTTTTTCTGAAAATGAATTCGATATCCTCCAGATCGACATTGTCTTGAGGGAAATCAAGGAGAAGCTCGGCATTTCAGCAATCGATTACCAGCAGAGCTATAACCGGAATCTTTTTTTTCTGCATTTTGGTAGAAAGGTACTCAAGACAGAGTTTACATATTTCCCATTTGTACGTATTGAGCAAGGAGAGAAAGAGTACGGCGTGCAGATTGATTCTTTGCTTGATATCGCCGTCAATAAACTTTTTTCGATTTACCAGCGTACCAAGGCGCGGGATTATATCGACTTGTATGCCATCATACAAGAAAAGGGCTATACAATCAGCGACTTAATTTCAAAGGCAAAGAATAAATTTGATTGGCATATCGATGTGCTCCAGCTTGGTACGCAGTTCATGAAAGCACGGGAAGCCGAGGATTATCCCCGAATGGTTACGGAAATTCTTCCGGAAGAGTGGCAGAGGTTTTTTGTAGAAGAGGCAAAAAAATTCAAAAGACAAATCATTGAATAAGCATTTTCAATCTCAATTCTTCAAAGACCAGTATGGCACATGGAGGTATGTTGTGGTATACAGGAACTAGCTGTTAAAGTCCAAACGGGCTGAGGAGGTTTCCATGAGTTGTAGGGGCCATTCCGACGCGTATGATCGCCCTTCATTTTGGCGTGAGAAAGAACGTAAAGCACGCAAACCCCACACGTGTCTTGAGTGCCAAGGTACAATCCCGCCGGGACAAAAGTATCTTTCCTTTGCTGCGAGGTCACGCTTTGACGGTTTCTATGCATGGAATGTTTGCATGCGTTGCAAGAAGGATTGGGACGCGTTCATGAATCTTCTGTGGCGGTATGGGGAGAAAGCTCATATCGAGTATGGTTCTCTTGGCACGTGCGTTGTGGGTGCCTTCGCAGAAGGTCTCATCCCACGAAACCGTGTGCTTGCAAAGCGTTGGGTACGTCCAGGGCTCCTGGAAGCCAAGAGGGCGGCGCTATGATCTCGCCGCCTTTTATTTTTTAGATTTGTAAGTTACCTATTCTTGAGTTATTCATCTTCGTGATAATTCTGCTGCAGCAGAATTAATACGAATCAAAGCCATTGAGCAATCTTACAAATTATGCGTATGTTTAAACTATAAGATGAGAGGTTTGTTGTTTCCGTGTTGCATGGCTCACCCAGCGACCTTTTATTTTAAGAGTAGTTTTTGATACACTTGGAGAATGGATTTGAAAAAAGAAATTCAGGCGCTGATCAAAGGCGAGGTTGCGAATGACGAGGAAACGCTCAAGCGATACAGCCGCGATGCGAGTTTGTTTGAGGTAAAGCCGCAGCTTGTGGTGTTTCCGAAAGACAAGGAAGATCTGAAGCATCTTGTATTGTTTGCGCAAAAGCACAACATTTCTTTAACGTGCCGGGGCGGAGGAAGCGACATGTCGGGCGGGCCGTTGGGAGGGGGGATTGTGCTTGATATGACTCGGTACTTCAATAAAATTACAGAAATCAGCCGGCAGGCTGACCCCGAGCCACTCGGCCCCGAGCTCGTGGCCGAAGGGCTTGTCGAAGGGTACGCAATTACACAGCCTGGCGTTTGGTATCGAGATTTTGAAAAAGAGGTGGCGAAAAGGAATCTTTTGCTGCCTTGTTTCCCCGCATCGAAAGAAATATGCACGTTAGGCGGCATGGTTGGGAACAATGCAGGAGGAGAAAAAACACTGCAATACGGAAAAACAGAGGACTACGTAGAGCAACTCAAGGTTGTGTTTGCAGACGGCAATGAATACGTGGTGAAACCGCTTCCAAAACAGGAACTCGAACAGAAAATTGCGCAGAATAACTTTGAGGGAGAGATTTATAGTAACTTGTGGAAACTTATAATAACTGATAGGGGACTCATTGAAAACGCAAAACCGAAAGTATCAAAAAATTCCGCCGGATATTTCCTTTGGGACGTTTGGGATAGAAAAGTTTTTGATTTAAATAAGCTCGTAATCGGCTCGCAGGGAAC
>JACOVR010000037.1 GCA_016177245.1 Candidatus Wildermuthbacteria bacterium
CCAACATCTTCTGTGAAGAAGTTGTGGCGGAGAGTGTTCGGACTTTCCTCCCCTTCGACTTGCCCCTCGATAAACTCGGGGCTCGCTCGGGGCGATCGCCCGGCTTGCCAAAACAAATATATTGTACCTTTGTTCAGAATCTTTGTCAAACAGGGAAATTCATATACACTAGAGTATTATGTTCGCAAGGTTTTTCAATAGCAAGACCACAACGGTGTCTGGGGCAGCCATTCTGCTTGCCGCCTCATTTTTTGTAAGCAGAATCTTGGGGGTTGTGCGAGACCGCCTTTTGGCAGGGCGTTTTGGGGCCGGAGAAGAGCTCGACATCTATTTTGCTGCGTTCCGCATCCCTGATTTCATCTACGGCATTTTGATCATGGGGGGCTTCACCGCAGTATTCCTGCCCATTTTTTCTCAGTATTTTGAGAAGCAGAAAGAAGAGGCCTGGCTTCTCGCCTCTCATCTATTCAATGCCCTCCTCGTTGGCATGCTTTTCTTGTCCGTAGTCCTTTTTCTATTCATGTCTCCCTTGATCAAACTTGTCACCCCTGGGTTTACCTCCGAGATGCGCCAAGCAGTTGTCCCCCTTGCGAACCTTATGCTTCTGAGTCCAATCCTTTTGGGAATTTCAGCGGTTTTCTCCGGGGTCTTGCAGTATTTCCAGAGATTCTTGGCGTATTCTCTGGCTCCTTTACTGTACAACCTTGGGATTATCTTTGGCATTCTCTTTCTCGAGCCCTTGTTCGGGATCATGGGGTTGGGGTGGGGAGTCATCGTGGGAGTTTTGGCGCATCTTGCCATTCAAATATATCCTGCGGTGCAGTCCGGTTTTCGATGGAATCTCGCTTTGAGGTTGTATCACCCCGCAATGAAGCAGCTGCTCTCGCTCATGGCTCCCCGCACCCTTGGAGCCGCCGCATACCACCTTAACCTTACATTTGTTACTGCAGTGGCTTCCACCCTTGCCCTGGGAAGCATCGCTATTTTTAACTTTGCCAATAATCTCCATTTTTTCCCAATCGCTCTGATTGGAGTTTCTTTTGGCACCGCGGTGTTCCCGGCATTATCCAGGGATTACGCGCAGGGAGAAAACGGGGCGTTTATCCGTCACTTCGCTTCGGGGCTTAGGCAGGTCATGTTTTTTGTCGTTCCCATTTCGCTTTTTATGTTCTTGCTGCGTTCCCAGATAGTCGGCCTGCTTTTGGGAACCGGAGAGTTCGACGCGCTGGCAGAACGATTGACCGCCGCAACCCTGGGGATCTTCGCTTTCGGCATTCTTTCCCAGGCGTTCGTTCCCTATTTCATCCGGGCATTCTTTGCGCTCAAAGATACGGTGACCTCCACCCTCATCGGCATTGCTTCGGTGGCCCTGAATGTTGCTCTTGTGTTCTTTTTTGTAAAGGTTTTCTCTTATCCAAACCCGGCGCGCGACGCCGTCCTGCGCATTCTCGGCCTTGAAGGGACAGGAGACATACGCATCATTGCCCTGCCCCTGGCTCTTTCCTTGTCTTCCCTGTTTTCTTTTATTCTTCTGGGGGTGTGTTTACAGAGGAAAGTGAAAGAGATATATCCTGAAGAGATTTTTAGATCCCTGCGGAATATATGCGTTGGCGGAGCTTTTCTTTTCTTTTCTACTTTTGTATTCCTTCGTATGAGCCCGGCTTTCCTTGAAAGAACGACATTCTGGGGGTTGCTGGGAGAAACCGTTGGAGCCCTGCTGGTCGGGGGCGCCGCGTATCTTCTTTGCATAGTTCTTTTGAAATCCCGGGAAGGCGTCGCACAATCATGAGTAATATCAGAAATTTCTGTATCATTGCGCACATAGACCATGGCAAGTCAACCTTGGCTGACCGGTTTTTGGAATTGACCGGAACGATCGAAAGACGAAAAATGAGAGAGCAGTTTTTGGACCAAATGGAACTTGAGCGAGAAAAGGGGATCACCATTAAAATGCAGCCCGTGCGGATGAGCTATCGGTCCGATCCCGCCTCCGCCGAGGCTTCGGCGGGCAGGCAGTCCGATGGGTCTGATGGGACCTATGCGTTGAATTTGATAGATACGCCGGGCCATGCTGACTTCTCGTATGAGGTTTCGCGGGGCATGGCTGCGGTGGAAGGAGCAATTTTGCTTGTTGACGCAACCAAAGGGATCCAGGCGCAGACGCTGGCTCACTTGCACCATGCGCAAGAACAGCGTCTTTTCATTATCCCCGTGGTCAACAAAATTGACTCGCCCTTGGCACGAACCCAGGAAGCCGCAAAGGAACTCGCAGATCTTCTCGGCATTGATGCAGCAGCTATCCATTTCGTTTCTGCAAAAGAAGGCACCAACGTAGAAAAACTTCTTCAAGCAGTAGGCGAAAAAGTGCCTCCTCCCGCAGGTTCCCTGGAGAAACCCTTCCGAGCTCTCATCTTTGGCTCCCGTTTTGATACATTCAAAGGCGTTGTCGCGTTTGTGCGCGTGAAGGACGGCCAGATCAAACCGAATGAAAAGGTTTCATTTCTCGGCACAGGCGTTGAGGCGATCGCACAGGAAGTCGGATATTTTTCTCCGCAGGAGGTTTCTCAACAAGAATTGAAAGCGGGAGAGATCGGATATATTGCAACGGGAGTAAAGGATCCCGCCCACATCAGAATTGGTGATACGATCGTCAAAACTCAAAGCAGCGTGGAAGCGCTTGCCGGATTTCAGATACCAAGACCCGTCGTGTTTGTGAGTTTGTATCCGCAAGATCCCAACGAATTTGACGCACTCAAAGATGCGCTTTCAAAACTCCGGCTCAATGATCCCTCGTTCACATACGAAGTCGAAGCGAAGGAAGCGTTGGGCAGGGGATTTCGGTGCGGGTTTTTGGGGGTGCTGCACTCTGAAATCATTTCAGAGAGGATCAGACGCGAGTTCAAAATAGAAATGGTTATTTCCCGGCCTTCGGTTGAGTTCGATGTTACGCTGAAAAACGGCAACACAATATCGGTGAAAACGCCGGCTGATTGGCCGCAAGGGGGTATTGTTCAGTCAATCAAAGAACCTTGGATTCTTCTCGAGGCGATTACCCCAAGAGAGTTTTTCTCGCGAACAACTCAATTTCTCCAGGGCGTAGAAGGAACAAATCTTCAGGCCCAGGATTTAGGGGGAGAGAAATTCCTCTTGAAATATGAAATGCCTTTGCGCGAGATGGTGTCTGGGTTGTATGAAAAATTGAAAAGCGTCACCGAAGGCATGGCGTCCATGGATTATAAATTTCTCGACGAACGGCCCGCTGATTTGGTAAAGCTTGAGTTTCGCATTGCCGGCCAAGTAGAAGAGGCGCTTGCAACTATTGTGCCCCAACGTAGGGCGTACCAGGAAGGGAAAACAATTGTTGAGAAACTGAAAGACCTTGTCCCTCCCCAGCAGTTTGAAGTTGCGATTCAGGCGGTGGCGGAAGGAAGGGTGATTGCAAGAGAAACCATCAAGGCGCGCCGCCGCGACGTTACCGCTCCCCTATACGGCGGAGACGTTACGCGCAAGAGAAAGCTTCTGGAGATTCAAAAAAAAGGCAAGAAAGAACTCAAGGCAAAAGGCAGGGTGACAATCCCCTCAAAAGTGTTCCTTGATATTTTCCGCGCTTGAACCTAAAATAAGGGAGCTGCGAGGTACAAGACGGTGCTCAAGGCAATGAGCACCACAAGCACAACCCAGATGGTGCGAATGAATTTTCGAGACATAGTGTATGATAACACGAAAATCTTCAGACAATAAAGTATTCTTGATCGTGTTTGTTGTTATTTTCGGAGGGATTATTGGATTTTTGGCGTTTCAAAACGTAAAGATATTTCAGAAACGATCGGAATTGTCCCGTCGCGCCCAGGAACTTCGGAGCCAAATCGAACAGCTCGAATCAAAAAGGCACCAATTGCAAGCGAGCATCAGCGAGAGTCAAACCACAGAGTACCAGGAAAAAGTTTTAAGAGAGCAGGGGTTATACAAAAAACCAGGCGAAGACGTGGTAACCATTCTTGAGGTGGAGGCAGAGGAAGAAAGCCAGGGCAGAGAACAACAAGAGAAGACCTGGTGGGCCCCCTGGACGTGGTTTAAGTGATATGCGGGATTAGTACAACGGCAGTATGCAACCTTCCTCCGCCGAAAGCCCAAAGGGCATTCGGGCGGACCCGCCAAAATGCGAAGCTTTTGGCGGGCAAGCCCGCCTACATCTGCGAAGTTGTGGCGGGCAAGCAAGATACGTTTATCATTAAAGAGGGCACGATGTATTATACTTACGTTTTACTTTGTAGGGATTTCATTCGCAACAGGAGCGAATTTTACATCGGATCGAGTGAAGATTTAAAGAACAGAGTTCAAGAACATCGTCTCGGAGAAGTGAAGACAACGAAGAGCTTCGATGAAATTACGTTGGTTTATTATGAAGCCTGCCTGGATAAGACTGATGCTAGAAAAAGAGAGTTGCAGTTAAAAACCGGTTTTGGTAGAGGCTACTTGAAAAGACGTTTGGAAAGTTATTTGACAGTGCGGGATTAGTACAACGGCAGTATGCAACCTTCCCAAGGTTGAGACGCGGGTTCAATTCCCGTATCCCGCTCCATGCCAGCGTAGCTCAGCGGCAGAGCAATTCTTTCGTAAAGAATAGGCCGTCGGTTCAAATCCGACCGCTGGCTCCAAAAAGATGTATAATTA
>JACOVR010000039.1 GCA_016177245.1 Candidatus Wildermuthbacteria bacterium
GGGCCTATAGTAAATCGGCATTACGCCTCCATGGCATGGAGGAGGGCGGGGTTCAATTCCCCGTAGGTCCACGGAGGGTTGGCAGAACGGCTATTGCGCAGCTCTCGAAAAGCTGTGAGGTTTATCCTCTTGGAGGTTCGAATCCTCCACCCTCCGCCGGGAAAACATATGATTCAACTATTCAAAAAGAAGAAACAGCTGACTCTGAACGATTTGGCAAGGCAATTGGAAGAAACCCAAGAGCGGCACGAAGCGTTGCTCCAAGAGTTCGAAGCGTTCAAAACCAGCATGCGTAAAGCCATCACCAAGGTTGGCATTGTGCGTTTTAATCCCTTCCACGAAACCGGCAGCGACCAGAGCTTTGCCATTGCCCTGCTCGACGAAGACCGCAACGGCGTGGTGGTGACCTCGCACTATTTAAAAGAATACAACCGCGTGTACGCAAAACCCATTGAACACGGGAAATCTGAGTATCAGTTATCTGAGGAAGAGCAAGAAGCAATTGAGCAAGCAATAACTCAAAGCGCAAAAGTCAAATCTCAAAACCAAAACTTAAAGTTAAAAAGTTCTTAAGGCTTTAACTTTTGCGTTGTAGTTTTGACTTTTAAGCTTTGAGCTTTAAGTTTTTATCTATGAATATCGCAAAAACTAAAAATGCTCCCGAAACCTCACCTACACAGAACAGACCCCCAGTCGTGGTGGTGTTGGGCCATGTTGATCACGGCAAATCCTCTCTTCTGGAAGCCATACGGGAGGATTTTAAGATTACCTCAAAAGAATCGGGCGGAATCACCCAGCACATTGGCGCCTATGTAGTTGAGGTTCTCGCAGAACCGAAATCCGCCGAAGCTTTACGCGAAGGCGGACAGCGTTTCATTACCTTTCTCGATACGCCGGGCCACGAAGCGTTTTCCGCCCTGCGTTCAAGAGGAGCAAAAGTTGCAGACGTTGCGGTATTGGTGGTTGCCGCAGACGAGGGCATTCGGGCGCAGACCAAAGAGGCAATCGAAGTGATCAAAAAATCGGGCATTCCTTTTATCGTTGCCCTGAATAAAATTGATAAACCCGGAGCAGACGCAGAACGCATCAAAAGAGAATTGTCCCAGCACGAAGTATTTGTGGAAACAATGGGGGGCCAGGTCCCTTGCGTGGAAACATCGGCAACAACAAAGCAAGGGATTCCGCAACTCCTCGAAATGATTTTTTTGGTTGCTGAAGTCGCAGGCGTTCAAGGAGATCCCCAAAAACCTGCGAGTGGAGTGGTGATTGAAGTATTCCTCGACCCCCAACGAGGTCCTGCCGCTACCCTTTTGGTACGAGAAGGAACCTTGCGCGTAGGCGATATCGTAGGCACCAAATCTTCATGGGGCAAGATTAAGATTCTCGAAGATTTTCAGGCAATACAGCTTGAGGGCGCGGGCCCGGGAATGCCTACGCGAGCGATTGGATTTGAAAGCGCGCCTGGCGTGGGGGAAGAGTTTGCGGTTTTTAAAAATGAGGATATGGCAAAGATACGCGTTGCGCCACTCGAGGCAAAAAAAATTCAGCAGGTATTGGAAGTGCCCGAAGGCAAAAGGGTATTGAATGTAATTTTGAAGGCAGATGTCGCAGGTTCTCTCGAAGCGCTTGAAAACCTTTTTCTATCTCTCCCTCATCAGGAAGTTATTTTGAGAATCGTGGAAGGGAGCATTGGAGAAATTTCAGAAAAAGACGTGCGGCTTGCGCAGGGCACCAAGGCAAAGATTTTCGGATTTCGCACGAAGGTTTCCCGAACCAGCCAGGACTTTGCAAACAGAGAAGGAATTTCAGTTGAAACATTCGATGTGATCTATGATCTCATTCAGCGCGTGCGCCAGCTCCTTGAGCAATCAGTGGAACCTGAAGCCGCAGAACACGAAATTGGATCGTTGAAAGTTCTCGCGGTGTTCTTTACGGAAAAGAACCGCCAGATTGTTGGCGGAAGGGTTGCCGAAGGAGAGGCGCGAAAGGGCGCATCAATTGAAGTGATAAGGCAGGATGTTTCGGTGGGCAAGGGCAAAGCAGCGAATCTCCAGAAAGACAAGAAAGACGCCCCTGTCGTTGGCAAGGGAGAGGAATGTGGTATTTTGTATGAAGGGGAGGTACGGGTTGAGGCAGGAGACACCCTCACGTTCTATGGAAAATAAAAGAACCTTGCGGCTGCAAGCGCTCTTGCAGAGAGAAATAGGCGAGATTTTTTTAAGGGAACTGGAATTTCCCGGCCAAACCTTTGTCACGATCACAAATGTGTCTGCAACCCCTGACTTGCAGCATGCGCAAATTCATATTAGTGTGATACCTGACGCGAAAGAAAAAGAAGTGTGGAACATTCTCCAGGGGAGCATCTTTCAGATCCAGCAGATTCTTAACAAGAAACTTCGGATGCACCCGGTGCCAAAGATCGAGTGGGTCAAAGCCGACGTTTCCAGCGTGCAGAAGGTTGAGCAGTTATTTGAGCAAATTTGATACGGCCAGGTGGCGAAGTGGCTAACGCAGCGGTCTGCAAAACCGCTATACGCGGGTTCAATTCCCGCCCTGGCCTCACAATGCCGCGGTGATGGAACGGTAGACATGAGGGACTTAAAATCCCTTGAGAGCAATCTCGTGAGCGTTCGACTCGCTCCCGCGGCACCAATACAAAACTGGCGCGTGAGGTAAGCGGAGCTTACCTCATTAGCTTCCAAGCACTTCGATATACGAACGTTTTGCTCCAAAGTCGAGGGCGTCCCAGTAGTCGGGAAACCAGATGTCAACCATGTAATTCTTTCTGGGATGCATTCGGTCTTCAACCACAAATACGCGATCTCCGTATAGGTCAGGGATTTTAATCCTTGTCCCAATGGGTAGGAAATTAGCTGCGACAATCCCTTCTCTCACTTCTGTCCCAGCTGCGGTCACAAAAGGAGTGTCATCGGTTTGCCAGGTTGTGGAAGAATAGGCAGTGATGACCACCCTCACCTTGCTTACCACCCTTTCTGGAGTTTCTGGAGAGGAGATGGGAAGCAGGGCGCTTGATCGCACAAAAACCAAAGAATCTTCTGGCAAAGGCGACCTATCATGGCTTTCCGTGCTCAACGCAGGCACAAACGATGCCGCAAGAGCCATGAGGCCAGCGAAAAACCCTTTTGTTGCGATGTGTTTCATAGAAAAACCCCTCTTGTAGGGGGTCTTTATCTTTATATCATACGCCCTCGTAGAAGTCAAGGGCTGATCAAGAGATTGTATAGAGAACGTATTTTTATCCACAAACCCCTTGTTTGACAGCATATCTTGCAATGCTACAATCAATCCTGCAAAGGATAGTTTTTTCTTGTATCATAGAGTACCCATCATCATACAATTTGTGGTATGATAATGATATGCATTGCCTTGTTTGTCAATCAGCCACCAAAGTCATCAACTCGAGAACCGCAGACCAGGAAAGGGCCATCAAAAGGAGAAGAGTGTGCGTTGCATGCAGCCGCAGATTCACCACCTACGAACGCGTTGAGCTCGTCGGTCTCCGGGTTGTGAAGCGCAACAAGTCCAGAGAGCCCTATGTGCGCCATAAACTGGAAGTTGGCATCAGAAAGGCGTTGGAAAAGCGTCCCTACACAGAACCCCAGATTCAAAAACTGATTGGAGCAATCGAGGGCGATATCTTCAACATCGAAAAAGACACGGTTTCTTCAGAACAGATCGGCCACATCGTACTTTCTCATTTACAAGAGTTCGACAAGGTTGCCTACCTCCGCTTTGCTTCCGTGTACCGGAAGTTTGGAAGCACCAAGGCGTTCGAAAAAGAAATTCAAAAACTCGAAAAGAAAAAATAATTTTCATATGATCAAACTCAACCCAGCAGAAAAGAAAGCGGTCACCAGTAGATTCACAGAGAACGCGCTCCGCATGATGAAAAAACGCTATCTGGTTGTTGATGAGAAAGAGAATCAGGAAACGCCAGCCGACATGTTTGCCAGGGTAGCGGGCGCGCTTGCGCGGGTTGAGGAAAAGTACAAAAAGAGTCCAAAGACAATTGAAAAAATCTCCCGGGATTTTTTCGACATCATGTCGAAAAAAGAATACACGCCCGCGGGAAGAACCCTGCGCAACGCGGGATCAGCAACCTCGTTGATTGCAAACTGCGTGGTGATGCCGATCCACGACTCCATGGAAAGTATCTTTGGGACGCTGCGGGATTCTGCCATGTTGCAGCAGACAGGATGCGGGCTTGGATTTGATTTGTCTGAAATGAGGCCTTCCATGTTCCCCACGAAAAAGTCGCAGGGGATTGCGTCTGGCCCTGTTTCTTTTTTGCGCGTCTACGACGCCGCGTTCGGAACCATCAAGCAGCAATGTTTTGCAAAAGGAACCTTGATTGTTACAAAACGAGGCCTCATTCCCATTGAGGAAGTGCGCGTAGGCGATGAAACCTTTACGGAAAAAGGATGGAAGAAAATTACAGAAGTGTTTTCCAACGGAGTTCGAGACGTCGTACGTCTTACTCTGGATAATGGTTTTTCCATTGAGGTTACGCCCAATCATAAAGTGGCAGTACTGGAAAATAATCATATTGTTTTCAAGGAAGCAGGGGATCTTACAAGAAAAGACACTTTGTTTTTTAAGCTTGGAGATGAGCAGAATGATTTTAAAAAAGTAGCTTTAGAGCAGGTGGACTATCAAAAAAGTAAGTACACGAGTTCGCAATTAAAACAAATTCGTCAGCCCAGTGTTTTAGACGAAGATTTGGCATATTTTTTGGGCTGGTATTTCGCAGATGGCTGGAATGATTCCCAAGGCATCGGATTGGTGCTTCCCGACAACGACCATATTGAAAAAGCCGCAGTGAATTTAGCACAGGAACTTTTCTCGCTTTCTCCGTTGCTGGATAAAGAACCAAAGGAAAATTGCAGAAAACTCAAAATAAATTCTTTGTGGGTGAGGAAGTATCTTGAACGCAATGGACTTCTGAAGCAACATTCACCAGAAATCAGGGTCCCCTCTGGGATTCTCAGCTCACCCTCTTCTGTCCAGCTGGCATTTGTTACAGGATTCTTTGAAGGAGACGGCGACAATGGTGCGGGCAAGAATTACCGATTGAGTTCCACAAGCGAAAAATTTCTTCAAGAAGCACAGCTGATTCTACTTGCCAATGGCATTGGAAGTACCATATCTTCAGAGAAACCCAGAGAGGAATGGCGACGTCTTTATCGTCTTTCTATTGCGGGAAAGATATTCACCGAAAAATTCTATGAGAAAGCTTCGCGATATTCATGGAAAATTCGTAAACAAGAAAAAACCAAAGATTTCAGCTGGATTTTTCCGTTCCATCCGGTTCGCGATCTTGGATATTCTTATAGCGATATCAAAAGTCACCACGATGGTATGCGTGCGACAATAAGTTATTCCATTCTTTCTCAAATTCAGACAGCCGCTTTTCTTCAGAGCAAAAAGATATTAGAAACAAATTGGCTTGGATTTTTGCCTGCAAGGATAAAAAATATTACGCCTACTGGTAAAAAGGAAGTGTACGACTTTGAGGTGGAAGACGTGCACATGATCAATGCAGGGTTGTATACAAGTAATTCTAGGCACGGTGCGAACATGGCCATGATGCGGGTGGACCATCCCGACATTCTCGATTTTATCCACTGCAAGGAACGGGAAGGGGAACTCCGCAATTTCAACATTTCAGTGACCGTGACCGACGAGTTTATGAAACTCTTGCAGGAAAACCCCAGTGCTAAATGGATGTGCAAGTTCAATGGCAAAGCATACAAGCCACGGAGAGTGCTTCGCCGTCCCAGTGGTTCCGTGTATTCTTCTGAAGAGATCGACATCACGGTAAAAGAAATTTTTGACCAGCTCGTGGAAGGCGCGTGGAGAAACGGTGAGCCGGGTATCGCGTTTATTGATACAGCCAATAGGGCAAATCCTCTTCCTGATCTGGGGCCGCTTGCTTCAACGAATCCATGCGGAGAACAATATCTCCATCCCTATGACAACTGCAACCTGGGCTCGATTAACCTTGCAATGTTTGTGAAGCAGAAAAAGATTGACTGGCCTCGATTGCGATTTGCCACAAGGACCGCGGTTCGGCTCATGGATAACGTGATTGATCTTTTCGATTTTCCCGTGCCCCAGGTCACAGAACTTGCCCGCAAAAACAGACGGATTGGTCTGGGCATCATGGGATTTGCAGACATGCTCTATCAGCTTGGCATTGGGTACAATACGAAAGAGGGATTTGAAACCGCAGAAAAGGTGATGAAATTCATTGACCAGGAAGCGTACGCAATGTCGCAGATCCTCGCAGCAGAGAAGGGCGCGTTTCCCAACTACCAGAAGTCCGTGTTCGCGAAAAGCCCGCCAGCAGCTGTTGCAGCTAGGCGGGCCCGCCAAACTACGAAGTTGTTGGCGGGGAAGGCGCCCCACTCTTTTGCGCAGGAACCCGGCATCGGGAAGAAAATGAGAAACGCCGCGCTCACCACGGTTGCTCCAACCGGGTCTATTTCCATGATGTTTGACTGTTCCTCTGGCGTCGAGCCCTATTTTGCCTTGGCGTATGTGAAGCAAGACAAAGACGGCAACAAGTATCACTACTTTAACAAATACTTTGAAGAGGCGATCAAAAAACTCAAGCTCACCAAAGCGGAACACGACACGCTCATGAAAGAGGTTATCGAAAAGGGAACCATCCAGCATCTTGCCAATCTCCCCAAAAAATTAAAAGAAGTGTTTGTGGTTGCGATGGATATTTCAGGGAAAGACCATATGAAAATGCAGGCATCCTTTCAGAAGTATGTTGACAATTCCATTTCAAAAACCATCAATTTTCCCAATGCAACAACAAAAGAAGAAATCGCAGAGAGTTTCATGGCTGCGTGGAAGCTTGGCTGCAAGTCGGCAACCGTGTACCGGGAGGGGAGCAGAGTCATCCAGATTCTTAACATTGGCAAGGGAGAAAACATTGTTGCGCCGACAGAGCTTCCTTCCGCCAGCGCAGGCCAGAAGCTCGCGCTCAAAATGGACGAAGGACGGCTGGAGCCGCGCCCGCGCCCTGAAATCATGAAGGGCCATACGTATCGCGTGAAAACAGGGTATGGGAACATGTACTTTACCATTAACAGTGACGAGAAAGGCATTCCATTTGAGGTGTTTGCAACGATCGGGAAATCAGGCGGATTTTACCAAGAGCAGTCAGAAGCGATTTGCCGGCTCATCTCTCTTTCCTTGAGATCTGGCGTGAAGGTGGAAGAGATCGTTGACCAGCTGAAGGGCATTCGAGGCCCCATGCCGATTTTCACCGACAAGGGAACGGTTCTTTCGCTGCCCGACGCCATGGGCCGCATCTTGGAAGAACACGCAAAAGTTGCGAATCACGTGGAAGAAGTGCTTGCGCGCCCAGAGAAACAGGAAGTTCTTCCTTTTGTAGGGAAAGAAGAGAAAGCGATTGCAGAGTTTGGATTCATGCCAGGATGCCCCGACTGTGGATCGCAGCTTTTGATGCAGGAGGGGTGCATGAGCTGCAAGGCCTGCGGCTTCAGCCGCTGCACTTGATATGGGGTTGTTTTATACGGGCAGAGGAGACAAGGGGAAGTCGTCCATTGGCAAAAAGAAAATACCCAAAGACCATCCGGCGCTGGTCGCGCTCGGCGATTTAGACGAACTGAACAGCTTGCTCGGCTTGGTACGGGCGGCTGCAAAACGCAAAGCATTGCGGCAAAAGATCCAGACAGTTCAGCAGAATTTATTCACCATCCAGGCAAACGTTGCCTGGAATCTTTATCCCAAATTCAAGGCGCCCCCGTTTTCTGAAGAAAAAGTACGCATGATGGAAAAAGCAATAGAAACGATGGAAACTGCAATCAGGCCCAAGCGCGGTTTCGTGGTTGCAGGTGCAGACGAAATTGCTGCTTGGTTGGATTACGCAAGAACAGTTGCGCGCAGGGCGGAACGGAGCACGTTTGTGTTTCTGAAGCAAAAAAAGATTTCTCCTTCGCTTTTGACGTATCTCAACCGGCTTTCCAGCTACTTATACGCCCTTGCGCGCTTCGAGGCGCATAAAGCAAAGATTAAAGAATCAAACCCAACATACAGGTGAAAGCTCAAATCTCAAAACTCAAATCTCAAAACTTCTTTCTTTTTCTCTTCGCGTTGATTGCGTTTTTGCTTGCAATAGCGGGACGTTTTATGCCTCATCTTCCCAACTTCACTCCCGTAGGAGCATTTGCACTATTCGCGGGCGTATATCTTGCAAGGAAGTACTGGTGGGCAATGGGTTTGCCGCTTGCGGCGATGTTTCTTTCTGATCTGTTTATTGGATTCTATGACTGGAAACTGATGGCAGTGGTGTATGCGAGTTTTCTTGGGTATTCGGCAATTGGTTTTGTTGTTTCAAAACGAAAAAATCCCGCAACCATTGTGCTGGCTAGCATTTGCGGAGCATTTCTTTTCTATCTCACCACGAATTTCGCCGTTTGGGCCCTTTCTTCTTACTATCCCCATACCCTTGGAGGCCTCATGCTTTCCTATACGCTTGCCCTGCCATTTTTTCGGGCAACCCTTTTGGGAGATCTCTTTTTTGCCGGCATTCTCTTTGGCGCGTATGAATTGGGCATATTGTGGAGCGGGCGAGCGGAATTGAACCGCCGTCACTACCTTGGCAAGGTAGCGTAATGGCCACTATACGACGCCCGCCTTCGCTCGCCGAAGCGAGCTTTGGCGAGCGAAGCCCGCA
>JACOVR010000003.1 GCA_016177245.1 Candidatus Wildermuthbacteria bacterium
TCACCTTTGGAACCATGGCTGCGAGGGCAGTGATCCGCGACGTAGGAAGAGCGTTTGGATATGAATACAGCTACTGCGACCGAGTGGCAAAAATGATTCCTTTCGGCTTTTCGCTCGACGACACCGTAAAAAAGGTTTCGGAATTTAAGGAACTGTACGAATCCGACGACAGGGCAAAACGGCTTGTTGATCTTGCAAAAAAACTTGAGGGGGTTGCGCGCCACGCCTCCACCCATGCCTGCGGCGTGGTGATTGCGTCTGAATCACTCGACAATCTGGTGCCACTCCAGCATCCATCCCAAACCGAAACCACCATTGTCACCCAGTATGAAATGCACTCCATTGAGGACTTGGGTCTTTTGAAAATGGATTTTCTTGGTCTCAAAAATTTGAGCATCATTGAAGACACGCTGAGGCGTATCTACGCCATCCATGGGAACAATGTTGACATTGAATCGATCCCGCTCAACGACAAAAAGGTGTACAAAATCTTCCAAGACGCCAGCACAGTTGGAGTATTCCAAACCGAAAGCGAGGGGATGCGGAGATATTTGCGAGAACTCAAGCCCACGGAATTTGAAGACATCATCGCGATGATCGCGTTGTACCGGCCGGGACCCATGGAACTTATCCCAGAGTATATTGCGCGGAAACACAAAAAGAAAACCGTGGAATATATCCACCCCAAGTTAAAACCGATTCTGGAAAACACGCAGGGCATTGGCATCTATCAGGAACAGTTAATGAAAATTGCCCAGGAACTCGCGGGATTCACGCTTGCCCAAGCAGACATGTTGAGAAAGGCGATCGGCAAAAAAATCAAAAGCTTATTGCTAGAACAGCAGGAAAAACTTGTGCAGGGAATGGCCAAAAACGGCATCGATAAAAAAGTTGCAAACAAAATATGGGAATGGATTCTGCCATTTGCGCGTTATGGCTTCAACCGCTCCCATTCGGCGGCCTACGCAATCATCGCCTACCAAACTGCCTGGCTCAAAGCGCACTACCCCGTTGAATTCATGTCTGCCATGCTCACGTCAGAAAGAAACGACATAGAACGCATCGCGTTTTTGATTGAAGAGACAAGGAAAATGGGCATTGAAGTGCTCCCCCCGGATATCAACGAGAGCTTCAGCTTTTTCTCGGTAGTGCCCGACAAACACCAGATTCGCTTTGGATTGCTTGGCATCAAAAACGTTGGCGAAGGCATTGTGCAAGCCATTATTCAAGAGCGGAAAGAAAACGGCCCGTTCCAGTCAATCCAGGATTTTGTCTCAAGGATCCATACCAAAGACCTCAACAAAAAATCGTTTGAAAGCTTGGTAAGGGCGGGGGTGTTCGATCAGTTCGGGGAAAGAAACTCAATGTTGCATAATATGGAACGGCTCCTTGAAATCGCAAGAGAAAGCGGCAGGATTTCAAACGGAACCCAGCAATCGCTCTTTGGAGCGACCTCATCTCCTGCCGCAATAAAACTTGAGTCCACGAAACCCGCTTCAGAAAAAGAGCGGCTCCTTTGGGAAAAAGAACTCCTGGGGTTGTATGTAAGTTCCCATCCCCTCCAGCACATTAGAAATATTTTAGAAAAAAGAACATTCCCCATTGCAAAGCTTGCTCCTCCCCAGGGTTCAAACGGCAGAACACGTTTTCGAATTGGAGGTATCATTGCATCTGCAAAGAAAATCATCACCAGAACGGGCAAACCCATGCTGTTCATGGGATTAGAAGACCTCACCGATAAAATAGAGGTGGTGGTGTTCCCCTCGCTGATTGAAACAAATCCTGCGGTGTTCCAGGAAAACAAAATTGTTCTCATTGGCGGCAGAATCGACATGCGCAACGGAGAGCGTAAATTCATCGCAGAAGAAATTGAAGAAATCGTGGAATCGTGATAAGGTGGTACAATGGAAATTGAATATATACGCCACTCGTTTGCGCATGTACTGGCTGCGGCGGTGAAAAAACTCTTCCCCAAGGCCCAATTTGGCATTGGACCGGTGATTGAAAACGGATTCTATTACGATTTCAAAAATGTGAAAATGGCCGATCAAGACATGCCAAAAATCGAACAAGAGATGCGCTCGATCGCTTCGCAAAACCTTGCTTTCAAAAAAGAACTCTGGCCCGCATCAAAAGCAACGGCGCACTTCAAAAAACTCAAGCAGCCCTTCAAGCTCGAGCTGATCAAAGAGTTAGGGATGAAGGATAAAAAGTCAAAAGTGGGAATGGTTTCCACGGGCGATGTGTTTTTGGATTTGTGCAGGGGAGGCCATGTCAAGAACACAAAAGAACTTCCCCTCGACGCATTCAAGCTCGCAAAGGTTGCCGGCGCGTATTGGAGGGGAGACGAAAAAAATCCAATGCTCACGCGCATTTATGGCCTTGCCTTTGCGACAAGAAAAGAGCTTGATCAACACCTCCATACGCTGCAAGAAGCAGAAAAAAGAGACCATAAAAAACTGGGGGCGGAACTCGATCTGTTCACGTTTTCAGAACTTGTGGGCCCTGGCTTGCCGCTTTTTACCCCCAAGGGAACCATTGTGAGAGATCTGCTTGACGATTTTGTGTGGTCGCTGCGCAGAAAACATGGCTATCAACGAGTAGACATCCCCCACATTGCAAAAAAAGAACTCTACGAAACCAGCGGCCATTGGGACAAATTTAAAAATGAATTGTTTCGCATCACCACGCGCGAAGGCCACGAGTTTGTTGTGAAACCCATGAACTGCCCCCACCACATCCAAATTTTTAACCGCAGAAAATGGAGTTTCCGGGATTTGCCCCAGCGCTACGCTTCCACCACAAAAATCTACCGCGACGAACAAACCGGAGAACTTTCGGGGTTGACCCGGGTTCGATCAATCACCCAAGATGATGCGCATGTGTTTTGTGGCATGGGGCAGACGGAACGAGAAATAAAAATCATCTGGGAAATCATTGACACATTCTATAGCGCCTTCAACTTATCCCTCAAATTGCGAATGTCTTTGCGCGATCCAAAAAAACCAAAACAATACTTGGGCGATAAAAAAAATTGGGACGATGCGGAAACAATCTTAATGAAGATCGCGAAAGAAAAAAACGTTGCGTACGTTGAGGCCAGGGGCGAGGCAGCATTTTACGGCCCAAAACTCGATTTCATGGCAACCGATTCTCTTGGACGGCAGTGGCAGGTAGCAACCATCCAGCTCGATTTGAATATGCCTAAACGCTTCAATCTAACCTTTACGAATGAACAGGGTGGTCAGAGCCAGATTTTTATGATTCACGCGGCAATCATGGGAGCAATTGAACGGTTCTTGTCGATTTTAATCGAGCACTATGCAGGCGCTTTCCCCTTGTGGCTTGCTCCTGAACAAATCTGGATCGTGCCTGTTTCTGACAAATGGAATGGATACGCAAAATCGCTTGCGGCAAAACTCAACCGCTTCAGGGTGAATATACAAGATGAAAACGAAACATTAGGAAAGAAAATTCGCGAAGGAGAAATGCAGAAAATCCCCTATCTTTTGATTGTAGGCGAAAAAGAACAACAGACAGGCACCGTAAGCGTGAGAAAGCGCGGGAAAGGAAACATGGGCCAAATGCGATTGGAAGAGTTTTCAAGAAAAGTCGCCGAAGAAATACAAAAGTATTTGTAGATATGGAACTATCGCAATCGACGCAAAGATTACTTGGCTCATACCAGCAATGGTATCGCGACCAGGAACCGAAGGGCGCGGCAAACACCATTACGGTAGACGAGGTTGCTTCGCGCGTTGCTTCGTTTTACGAAAAAATACGCGGCGTTGTTGACTGGAGGGAAGAACATCTGTTGCGCAAAACCGCAATCGAAAGAATCCTCAAAAGACGATTTTTCCTGAACACAAACACTCAGGAAATGGCCGAACCCCTCCTTCAAGAACTCATCCGCGGGGGCCATTTTCCCAACAACCGCATTCCCGTTGAAAAAATAGGGCAGGTGCAGAATACCATCAACAAATACCACTTTCTTGTTGAAAAAAACAAAGATGACTGGGTATTAAGCGTTGCCGCTTCAGAAATTGAAGAAACGCTTAGCCCTCCCACCAGAGAAAAGGCGCTCATTCAGTTCATGGCGCAAGACCTTCAGCAGAAAATCCAATTGAGAGAAAGAGATAGGGGGAAAATTTCAGAAAGAGATCAACAGCTTCTTTTGTCCATCGCGGTTCAGAGGGCATTGTTTAAGGTAGACGACTCAACCATTGCGCTGCATCTCTTTGAACAGTTCTACCCCAACTGGGAAACACTCTTGCCCACCCTCAAAACAACTGTCAAAAATCTTCTTGCAAGCCCGCTCGGAGAAAAATTCTACCGAATCGCAGAACAATACGATACCTCCTATCTCATCCTCGGAGACATTCTTTCCCGGGATCCCAATGGATTTAGCCAGCTGGCGCAAAACCCTTCTGAATTTGAGGCGGCAGTGAAACATTTCTATGCAACGCGCCTTGGAAAACTCAAGCGACGCATGAGGCGGGCCGCATTTTTTAGCACTCTTTCGGTATTTTTATCAAAGGTGCTCATCGCGCTTGCAGTAGAAGTACCAATCGACAGATTGACGGGTGAATTCAACCCTGCGGCAGCCGGGTTAAGCATTGCAATTCCTCCATTGTTTTTGCTGTTTCTCATTGGAACGGTGCGTTCTTCTTCAGAAGAGAACTTCCAGAGGGTCCTTCTCGAAGTAAGCAAGATTACGTTCCAAAGCGAACGGAAAGACGTGTATCACCTTGCGCTTCCAAGGGCTCCAAAAGGGGTACTCAATGCCGCGGTGAGGATGGTGTATCTTTTAAGTTTTGTTTTTGTGTTTGGCGCTTTGACGCTTGTCTTAAGGAACTATGGATTTAGCATTCTTTCTGTTGTGGTGTTCCTGCTTTTTCTCTCTTTGGTCGCGTATGCTGGCACCAGAATACGCCACCGATCAAGAGAGCTCATCGTGGGAGAACCAAAGCAGGGATTTCTTCTTGGAATTCTCGACTTCTTTTTGCTTCCGGTCGTGCAAGTGGGAAAATGGCTTTCCCAACAGCTTCCCCGCTACAACATTTTGATCATCCTGATCAATGTTTTGCTCGAAGCGCCCTTTCAGGTGTTTGTGGAATTTCTTGAACAGCTAAGAACCTTCTGGAAAGAAAAGAAAGAAGAAATCCACTAGCGTGGAAAATCCGAAATCCGAAGTCCGAAATCCGAAACTTCTCGTGATTGTTGGCTCCACCGCTTCTGGCAAAAGCATTCTGGCCGTGCAGTTAGCCAAGAAATTCGAGGGCGAGGTTGTCTCTGCTGACTCAAGGCAGGTATACAAAGGACTCGATATTGGTTCCGGAAAAATCACGAAAAAAGAGATGATGGGCGTCCCCCATCATTGTTTGGATGTGACGTCACCAAAGAGAAAATTTACCGTATCGCAGTATCGTTCACGTGCAATTGCAGCCATGGCCGCAATTGCACAACAAGGAAAACTTCCTATTCTTGTCGGGGGAAGCCCGTTTTATATCTATTCTGTTACTGACGGCTGGACCATTCCGGAAGTAAAACCCAATCCCCTGCTCCGTAGAAAATTGGAGAGGTTATCGGTTGATGAACTTTTTTCAAAACTAAAAAAACTCGACCCGCAACGGGCAAAGTCAATCGAGTCGAAAAACCCGCGGCGGCTCATCCGAGCACTGGAAATTGTCCTTACAACAAAAAAACCGATCCCCCAACTTAAAAAACAATCACTGCCCTACCCCGTGTTATTCTTGGGAATTAAAAAATCAAAATCCAAAATCCAGAAGCTTATTGTTCAACGTCTTACAAAACGCTTCAAACAGGGCATGATTCAGGAAGTCGCAACACTCCATAAACAAGGGTTGTCGTGGAAACGTTTGGAAGAACTGGGTCTCGAGTATCGTTTCATCGCGCAGTATCTCCAACGCAAACTCTCTCTTGCGGAAATGAAACAAAAGCTCCAAAAAGCGAGCGTTGATTTCGCCCGCCGCCAAATGACCTGGTTCAAAAAAGACAAACGAATCCATTGGATCAAAAACTATAGAGAGGCAGTATCAATCATCAATTCTCAACGGCCGTAGAGATTCGATGCACGTTGAATCACAAAAGAAAATCTTATTTCGTCAAGAGGGTACGCAGAATTTGAGTGGCGAGAGCGGGGCTGGCTTTGCCGTGAGTTTTGGCCATAAGCTGGCCAACTAAAAACTGCAAAGCGTTTTGTTTGCCTTTTTGAAAATCCTCCACGGCTTTAGGATTGCTCGCAATGATCTCTTTTGCGATTGTTTCAATTTCGTTGGTATCCGTAATTTGAATAAGGCCTTCTGCGGCAATGATTTCTTCTGGATTTTTGCCGCTTTTCAGCATTTCTTCAAACACTGTTTTTGCCATGGTGCTCGAAAGCGTATTGTTGTCTATCAGCGCGACTACCCTTGCAAAATTTTCCGCAGAAATTCCAGAAAAATCAGGATATGTAAGAATATAGTTTGCCGCAAGTTTTGGAGAAACATCGCTACTCGCCACTTTCTCAAAATATTCTCCGAGCTCTTTGTTCTGCACAAAAATCTCAACCTCGTTTTCTGAAAGTTTATATTGTTTAGTCATGCGCTCCCGCCTTTGGCGGGGAAGCTCTGGAAGTTCTGAGCGTATTTTTTCGATATCCTGTTTAGCGAAATGAAACGGCGGCAAGTCGGGCTCGGGGAAATAGCGGTAGTCGTGCGCCTCTTCTTTTTCTCTCTGGGAGAATGTTTCGCCTTTCATATCGTCCCAGCCGCGCGTTTCCTGAACGACTTTTCCTCCTCCTTCTAAAACTTCTTTCTGTCTTTTTGCTTCGTATTTTATTGCCTTCCCTACAACTATAAACGAATTGAGGTTTTTGATTTCTACTTTTGTGCCCAATTTTTTTGTGTTCTGTGAAAGCGAAATATTCACTTCAACCCTCATCTGTCCTTTTTCCATATCTGCGTCTGAAGCGTCGAGATATCGCAAAATGAGCTGGAGTTCCTTTGCAAACGCTACCGCCTCTTTTGCATTGGCGATGTCTGGTTCCGTAACCAGCTCCATAAGCGGCACTCCTGCTCTGTTAAAATCAACGAGAGAATAATCTGCTCCAGCAGGATGCACTAATCTCCCGGTATCCTCTTCCAAATGAACTCTCGTGATCCGAATATCCCTTTCCCCTATCTTTAGTTTGCCTCCCTTGCACAAGGGCTGGTCGTACTGGCTGATCTGATATCCTTTTGGCAGATCGGGGTAAAAATAATTTTTGCGGTCGAATTTTGATTTTTCAGGAATCTCGCAGCCGAGCGCCAGCCCCACCTGAATAACTTTTTGGATTGCTTCTTCGTTCGCCCCGGGCAAGGTTCCCGGATGCCCCAGGCAAATCGGACAAACATTCACGTTGGGATTTTTCTCCAAAGGATCATTTTTGCACGAACAAAACATCTTGCTCTTTGTCTTGAGTTCAGCATGAATCTCAAGCCCGATTGTGGGAGTATAGTTCATACCTGCGTTTCTTTTTGATCGGTGGTGACTCTGCCGCCCTGCCACTGGCCGCGATATGCGTTGCCCTTTCCCTGCACCTGAAAGAAAACAATATGAACAACGCGCGCACCCATTTCAAGTCGAAAATCCTCGTCACGAAAATTGTATATCCCCATGCTTAATTCTCCCTGATATCCGGGATGGACCGGTCCACCAAAGATATACACACCAGAACGATACAACGTAGATCGGGGATTTTGAGGAAACGCAGAGATATCATGGGGAATGTTCACTTTTTCAATCGTTTTTAACACATAATAGATACGGGGTTTAATCAAAACTTGAGTGGTTTTCCCCTCTTCATATTTGGCGACAAGTTTCATTTTGGGAGTCTCGCGCTCATTCACGCCCAAAAATCCCTGCCCCTCCACTTCATACAACTCCCCTATTCTCAAATCAAATCCAGCGCCCTCTGGATTCGTCAGCTCTCGTTCAGAGAGATTTGTAACGAGGTTTTGCTCTTTGACCAGTTTATGCAATTCGTCAATTCCGAGAACCATAGGTAATATAAATTATAACGATCGTTAACATTTATATTATGTTGTATTCGACAAGAATCGTATTCTCTCCTAATTTTTCAATCGAAACAAGCTGAAGTTTTTTGTCTAATTCTTTGTTGAATAACGTCATGCCTTTGCCAAATAATACTGGCTCTATTGAAAGATATAAGGTGTTCACGACTCCTGCTTCCATAAACATGGTGTAGATCGCGGAGCCGCCGCACACTGCGACTTCTTTGAACCCCCTCTTTTCCAAATCCTCTAGGAGGACCAAGGGTTCTTTCTGGGTTACCTCCACCCCTTCGTAGGCCTTATCTCTTGAATACACCACGTTGTGGCGGCCAGGAAGGGGCTTGCCAATGGTTTCGTATGTGTTCTGACCAAATACTACCACCCCCGCCTGTTTGGTCCTTTCCATAAAAAACCGCTTGTCTTCTTTGCTGGTCCACTCCATGGGGGTATGTGAGACATTTTTCGCAATGAATCCGTCTGCCGTGAGCGCCGCTATGATAAAGGCAGTCATAATTTGCCATCGTATCACATCTCTCTCAAAAATAAAAAGGGTGGTTTCCCACCCCTCCTCTTGATCTTTGCGAAGACCTAGAAGTAGTCAAAGAGATCGACAGGGCGCTTAAGCGATACGAAGAAAACTTCGCGCGGCGTCCCCGCGTGCTCCCCATCGGGGTCATAGAGATACCGATTGGGTATGCCTGCCCGCTCTGCTCCCTTCATGTCGTTCCTTGGATTATTCCCAATAAACGCAAGATGGCTGCGAGGGAGACCGGTTGCTCCGATTGCCACTTCGAAAAAGTGAGGATCTGGCTTCTGAAACCCCACACTATCTGAAGCCAACACTCCCGTGAAGAAACAAGAAACCTTGAAGGCCTCCATGAGCCGTACAAGTCCTTCTGGTTCTTGATTGCTCACGACCCAAAGGGCATAGCCACGAGCAACTGCCTCTTTAAGAAAGGTAAGCATTTCTTCGCTCACCATGAAGAATTCAGGGTTGCCCATGACTTCAGAGAAGATCTGCTCGCCCATCTGTTGAACTCTGGCATCTGCAATCGAAGGATCCAGTCTGCGAACAAGAGCAGCATTGATCGCAGACCAATACCTTCTATAAAAGCCGGGCGGGAGCTTGCCTTCTGGCAGGGGTTCTGCCTCTTTCTTTCGTCTCTCCTCTTTGTAGATGAGTTCAATCGCTTCTTCAGAGACCCTGATTTCTGCGAAACGCTCGAGCAACAATTGGTAGAGACGCCATCTCCCCATTTTTGCCACGAAAATGGTGAACATGGCATCCATAAGAATCGCCCCTTGAACTACCGGTTGTGTTGCCAAGGTACTATCCTCCTTCGTACAAAATCAAGATAATTCTACTCGAATCCCATAAAAAATCAATTCATTTCATGTATACAGAAATTGAACGATCGTTCAATTTCTGTATGGTTATGGTTATTATAAAAGATTCTAAAAAAGAAGAGCTCGCGCTAACTTGCTTGAGCTCTTTAATCTCGCCACAACTATCGTGCATTATTGCGGTGCGGGGCTTTCAGGATACTCCAACTGAACCGAGGCAATCCTCCCTTTTGCAAAGGCAATAGCAACGCGTCTTTTGATAACTTCCGGCTGCCCAAGATCCCGAACGGATTCAACCCATTCTACAGACCTCAATTCAGGGGGATCGCCGGCAAGAACCACGATGGAGCAGGAATGACGAGAATTGACACTGGACGACGATATCATGCGAACACCGTCAGAACCAATTTCCACGTCTTCGCCCCAGCATGAGACGCAGCCATCCTGTGCGTTCATTCCGAACTGCAACGCATGTTTCCCCTCCTTCCATGGAAGATTTTTCTGGGCCAGCCATTGTTGTACTGCCTCCAAGTCGTGTCCCGCAAGGGCAACGAACCCTAGGCTGAGAACCCTCAAGGCCTCAACCACCTCTTGAATTGCCACCCGAAGGTCTCGCGGAGTTGCCTTGATTTCGGTAACCATGAATATCCCTCCTTGCAAAAAGCTACTGATACTGTATCTACAAACCACCAAAAAATCAATGGATGTTGATTGGCTTATTGAGAAATGCTATAGTATCGTCATAGTATACTCAACGATATGAAAGCTTTAAAAAATCGCATTGTTCTTGATTATAACGAACTGAAAAAGCTTATAGATGCTCACAAAACTATTGGGCATAGAATTGTTTGCACCATTGGTTCGTGGGATATGCTCCATATAGGGCACCTTCGTTATCTCATCAAGGCAAAAGAGCATGGAGATATCCTTGTGGTAGGGGCAGACAGCGATCGGGGCATCAAAATCTACAAAAAAAACAAACTGCGCCCCGTTATCCCCCAAGAAGAAAGAATGGAAATGCTCCAATACCAAGAATGCGTTGACTACGTTACTTCCGTTGACGATATTGACGAACAGGGCAGGTGGCAATATGGATTGGTAAAAATCATTACCCCCCACTGCTTTGTTACTACTCCCGAAAGCTATCCGCCAGAACAGCTTGAAAATATCAAGCAATACGCCGAGCAAGTAGTGGTTCTCCCACGGCAGGCAGAAAAAACCTCTTCCACCGCCATTATTGAACAGACCCTAAAAAAACATCTTGAAACAATGCTGCAGGAGCTCACCAAAAAGGGATGAAAAAAACGGTTGTCAATCTTAGAAACGCTCGAAAAGGAGAATATAGAAAGGTTATTGAAGAGATTCTCGCAAGGGGCAAATGCCCATTTTGCCCAGAGAATTTCAAATACCACAAGAAACCAATCTTGCGATCGCAAGGCCAATGGTTTCTCACCGAAAACAGCTGGCCTTATACGAATACTCGCTGCCACCTCATTCTTATCTGCAAAACGCATAAAGAGAGATTCTCTGAATTAACGCGTACAGATTTTAAGAATGTGGTAAATTTAACTAACTGGGCAATTGAGAAATATAAGATCAGTGGAGGCGCGGTGTTTGTACGATTTGGAAACACCAATTTTACCGGAGCTTCGGTTGCCCATCTTCATTTTCAGATTGTGGTCCCAAAACCAAAACGAAACAAAAAAGGCACAGAGAGAGTCACTGTTCCTGTCGGAGGATAAACTAAATGCCCACGGGGGCTTTAATGGAAGGGTGGGGGTCGTACCCCTCAAGAGTAAAATCGTCGAAATCAAATTCGTCGATATTTTTGATTTCTGGGTTCAGAGTGAGACGCGGCAGGGGCCGCGGTTCGCGAGTCAATTGAAGTTTTGCCTGTTCAAGATGGTTAAGATACAAATGCGTGTCTGACAGGGTATGGATGAATTCATTGGCCTTTAGTCCCGTGGCCTGCGCAACCATCATGAGAAGCAAAGAATACGATGCGATATTGAACGGAACTCCCAGAAAGACATCGGCACTCCGCTGGAATAGATGCAACGATAATTTCCCCTGCGCAACAAAGAATTTGAAGAAGCAATGACAAGGAGCAACAAATACTTTATCGACATCTTCCGGATCCCACGAACTCACAATCAAACGCCGCGAGTTTGGATTTCTTTTGATATCGTCTATGGCTTGCCCTAACTGGTCAATCGCTTTGCCCTCGCGAGTTTTCCAATGCCGCCACTTTTCGCCGTAAATCGGGCCCAATTCTCCGGGTTTATGTCCATATTTTGCCGACATTTCTGGCGTAGCCCACTCATCCCAAATGGTGACACCGTGATCCTGCAAATATTTTACGTTTGTATCCCCCCGAATAAACCAAAGGAGCTCGTATGCAATCGATTTAAAAGAAAGTTTTTTTGTGGTCAAAAGCGGAAACCCATCATCCATTTTAAATCGCATCTGATAGCCGCACACCGCAATATTCCCCACCCCCTGCGGGTCCCCTTTCCGCTCCCCGTTCTCTAACACATAGTTGAGAAGATCGAGATACTGTTTCATACAACAATACTTTTTATACCACACAAATGAAAAAGAGCCAACGGAGTGGCTCTCAACCTATGGGGAAGCTAACGTGTTCTCCGGGATGGGGTTTGCCGGTCTCGGAATTTGTTACTGGAGCTATGAGATGAAAATGAAGATGCCTAACTGTTGCGCCGGAATTTGTTCCGAAACGAACAGCGAGCGCTCCACCAACCTGCAGAGTAGGATAATCACGGCGCAATACAACGATTAAGCCCTGAACATCTTGCCAATCACTCGTCAGAACTCCGCTAATGTCTACGATGTGCTCAAGGGGAAGAAGTAGCAGATGAACTGCGGCGTGGGGATAAGGCCATCGATTCCTTATTGCGACCCATCTTCCAACTTCGCGAACAACATCGTTGCCGTATTTAGAAAGATTAGCGGGACAGAAAGGACATTCCCCCTCTCCCCGTGCTGCTTCCAGCACTTCCCTGTATCCTCCTCTCCCCTCCCCTTCTGCGTATGTTGTATCAACAATATGAGAATCGCTCGGATTGAACTGTGGCACATCACACCTCCCCTTGGAAGTAATGCTCTGGGGCGATACTAATTGAAAATAGGGAATATGTCAAGGAATGTAAAACAAAGTAATGCCAGCAGATTCTAAAATTTTTTTGCCGTCAAGCGTGGAAGCGCCTTCTCTAAAATAAAGAACGGAAATCCCAGAGTAGGCAATCATTTTTGCGCATACGGCGCAAGGAAAATGGGTGAGGTAGAGCGACGTACCTTCAAAAGAAATCCCCCTTTTTGCAGCTTCCGCAATAAGTTTTTGTTCCGCGTGTATCGTATTTGAAAGCTCCTGCCTCTCCCCTGCCTTAAAAAAATCTCTCACCATCCCAACCTGATAAGGCGTATGATCCGCGGGGACTCCTTGATTATAGGCCCGAAGAACAATTTTTCCGTCTTTTACTGCCACCCCTCCTACCTGCCGCCACCAGTCCCCGCTTTTTTCTGCTTCCTTGTGTGCCTCCCGCATCATTTCAATATCAAAAGGTTCTTTCGAAACAGAAATATTTTCAGGAGGAGTTTCCGTGACAACCGAATCGCTGTCCCATCGAAGAAAAACAGATGCCCACTCTACTTTTTGATCTTTAAGATATTGCTCATAAAGATTTCTTGAAACTTCATCTTGAATAAGCAAGATACCTTTACCTTTTAGCTCGTTGATGTTCGTTTTTGAAAGGATTGAAATACTTCTAAAACCGAATTTTTCCAAAAGTTCCTTCACCGTATCAACGTCAAGCGAAGCTATGTCGGGTTTATATTTGGTAAGTCCTTCAAGTAGCTCCTGGTCAATGAGATAGACGTGCTCAATGCCTTTACTGCGGGACCGAAGAAAATCCAAATATCCCCTATGAATAACGGGAATATGAAGGATGAGAGTTTTCTTGTCCATGGATAAAATGTTACCACAATTCAATTACAAAGTCATCGTCGTGGATAGATTTTAATCGTAATAACAAACTTAACGATCGTTAAGTTTTATATTACGTATAAATATCGCGAGTTAAAGAGAAACGCCCTAGGCCGCAGACCAAAAGGGACTCTTCATGAGCCCCTTTTGTTTTTAACCCGAGTTTATCGAAGGGTTACCAATCTCTTCTGCGGTCTCCGCCGCCGAATCCTCCTCTGTCGCGGGGCTGCATTGGCCTCGCTTCATTGACCGTAAGAGTTCTGCCGTCGAGTTCCTTGCCGTTGAACATCTCAATCGCTTTCTGGGCTTCTTCTTCAGTGGACATTTCCACAAATCCAAAACCCTTGGAACGCCCGGACGCCTTGTCGGTGATAATCGCTGCCGACTCAACAGTTCCCGCTCCCGCAAAAAAGTTCTTGAGAGTATCTTCGGCGGTGTCGTACGACAAACCGCCTACATACAATTTTTTAGCCATATTTTTTGCAAAATACTTGCGTTAATTATGAACCGACCATTTTATTTTTATCGCGTCATTCAACTGTGATGCCCATGTTGCGGGCAGTGCCTTCCACGATTCTTTGAGCAGCTTCCAAATCTTGGGTGTTCAAATCCTGCATTTTCTGCTTTGCGATTTCTTCAAGCTGGGTTCTGGTAATTCTGCCCACTTTTGTTTTGTTCGGCTCGCCAGAACCTTTTTCAATGCCCGCCGCTTTTTTGATCAACGCGGAAGTGGGCGGCTGGTGAAGCTTGTATTCATAGCTTCGATCTTCATATACTACAATATCGACGGGCAGTTTAAAACCTGCCTGCGCCTTGGTAGCGTCGTTGAAATTCTTGCAGAATTCCCCAATGTTCACTCCGTGCTGCGCCAGCGCAGGGCCAACGGGGGGGGCCGGGGTAGCGGCGCCTGCCGCAATATGAAGCCGAATTATTTTCTTGATCTTTTTTGCCATTATAACTTCTTAATTTGTAATGAATCGAGTTCCACGGGAGTATCCCTCCCGAACATACTTACTAATACTTTCACTTTCCCGCGCTCTCTGTCAATTTCAGACACCCTGCCTTCCAAATCTTTAAAGGGTCCGTCAATGATGCGCACCGGGTCGTTGGCGCCCACTTGAATATCGTATTGGGGCGCTTCCATGCCCATGCGTTTTTTCAAGTTCTCGATTTCTGCCTTTTCCACGGGAATGGGCGTGGTTCCCGATCCCACAAATCCTGTCACATTGGGCGTATTTCTCACCACATACCA
>JACOVR010000045.1 GCA_016177245.1 Candidatus Wildermuthbacteria bacterium
GGAAGAATAGGCAACCCTCCCGTGTTTGCGGGAGCCCTGGCAAAAGCGATCATTCTCAAAAGACAGGGGGATGCACCCAACCAGCCCAAACTCAGAATCGAAACCGTCAAAGACGAAATGAAATTCCAGCTGGGACCGTTTGTCGTGGAAGCAATCAGACAAAACCACAGCATCCCCGACAACTTCGGCTACCTCATCTCCACTCCCGTCGGCAACATTTTTCACACGTCCGATTTCAAGTTCGACGATTCCCCCGTGATGGAACTTGCCACCGACTACGAAAAACTCAAAAAAGTGGGACAGAGAAAGATTTTGCTTTTGATGTCTGACTCGACCAACGCGGAAGAACCCAACCACTCCCAGTCTGAAAAGGTGATCGGAGAAAATCTGGAAGAGATATTTAAATCAGCCAAAGGAAGAATCATCACCGCGACGTTCGCCTCGCTTATAAGCCGCCTTCAGCAGATTATTGCGCTTTCGGAAAAATACGGGAGGAAGGTAAGCCCCGAAGGGTACTCCATGAAGTCGAACATCGAGATCACCAAGCACTTAGGGTACATCAAGGCAAAAAGAGGAACGCTGGTTTCCACCAAGGAAATCCTTGGATACCCCGATTCCAAGGCAACCATCATGTGCACGGGAGCGCAAGGAGAAGAACGGGCGGTATTGATGAGAATTGTGAACGGCGAACACCAGCACCTAAGAATCCACAAGGGAGACACGGTGATTTTCTCGTCGTCAGTCATTCCCGGCAACGAACGGACCGTGCAGTTTTTGAAAGACCGGCTCTACAGGCAGGGGGCAAACGTGTTCCACTACAAAATGATGGACATCCACGCTTCAGGACACGCAAACCAGGAAGAACTCAAAGAACTGATTTCGCTTCTGAAGCCAAAGTTCTTTCTCCCCCTGCACGGACAGGTTTCCATGCTTGTGAATCACGCAAAGCTGGCCGAGGCCTCGGGCATTGCAGAGAAAAACATTGCGGTAGCAGAAAACGGAAATATCGTAACGCTCACGAAAAATGAAATCACAATAGAAAAAGAGCAGGTCCCCGCCAACTATATCATGGTAGACGGCCTCGGCGTTGGCGACGTTGGAGAGGTGGTGCTGCGCGACCGCCAGAATCTTGCGAAAGACGGCATGTTCGTGGTGATCGCAACGGTGGATCGCCAAACAGGACGGGTGCGCGGTTCGCCCGACATCATTTCGAGAGGGTTTATTTATTTGCGTGAGTCCAAAGATCTTCTGCGCGAAGTGCGCAAACGGGTTATCGCAATTGTGGAAAAAAGCACGGGGTCGGGAGGGGCGGTCAACTGGGTGTACGTGAGAGACAACGTACGCAATAAAATAAGCGATTTCTTGTTTCTTAAAACGCAGAGAAGGCCCATGGTACTTCCTGTCATTATAGAAGTGTAATCATGAGAATACTAAGCGGAATTCAGCCAACCGGAGAGATGCACATCGGGAATTATCTTGGCGCCTGGAAACGCCTGGTTGAGCTGCAAACATCCAACGAATGCTTTTACATGATTGCAGATTTGCATGCACTCACCGTCCCCCAGAAGGCAAACGAGCTCGCGCAGGCAACACTCCAAAAAGCGGTCGAGTTGCTCAGCATTGGGATTGATCCTGAACATTCTACGCTTTTTGTGCAGTCGCACGTATCGGCACACACCGAACTCGCCTGGATCCTTAACACCCTGACTCCCCTTGGAGAGCTTGAGCGCATGACGCAGTTCAAGGAAAAATCGAAAAAATACCGCGCAAATATCAACGCGGGACTGCTCGACTACCCGGTGTTGCAAGCAGCAGACATTTTATTGTATCTCCCCGACGGAGTTCCGGTGGGAAAAGATCAAATTCAGCACGTGGAACTCACGCGGGAACTCGCAAAAAGATTCAACGCAACGTACGGCGCCATATTCAAGGAACCAAAAGCACTCGTGGCAAAGGAAGAGGAAGGTGCAAAAATCATGTCGTTGAAAGACCCGAAGAAAAAAATGTCAAAATCCGATCCTCCCGACACATGGATCGGAATTTTCGAAGACGAGGGAATAATCAAAAGAAAAATCGCTAGCGCAACCACCGATTCTGGCAAAGACGTTGCGTATAATCCCGCGAAGAAACCGGGCATTTCAAACTTGCTCACGATCTACTCCCTGGTGGCCGAGCAGCCAATCAGGGCAGTTGAAAAAAAGTTTCAAAAGAAAGGATACGCGCCGTTCAAAAAGGCAGTGGCTGAACTCCTGATCTCAAAACTCCGGCCCTTGAGAAGTGAGAAAAAACAGCTGGAGTCGCGCGAGGTATATCTACGAGAAATCCTGCGCCAGGGCGCGAAAAAAGCAAACGCCGTTGCCTCCCGCACCATGGAAGAGGCAAGAAGGAAAGTGGGATTTCTCCAAATATAGATTCGTCATTTATTTACGATCGTAAGAAAATGCCGAATGTCGGTTTACAAAAACGCTCTGGACAAGAAGAAACTTCTTTATCGATGAAGGTCCTCACGAAAATTGGGGAATTCTTTGAAGAAGTTGCACTTCCCATCCTCATATGGGATTTTGATAAACTTTCAGAGGCTTCTGGAATTCGATCCCTCTATTTCAACAACTCCGCATCGTATTCAAAGCATATCTACGAGTTAAAGCGCAGAAAGTATCTCCAAGAAGTGCAGACGAAAAGCGGAAAAGCCATAAAACTCACCCCAAAAGGCAGAATTCAAATTCTCAAATACCGACTCAAATCAAAAAATAAAGAGCTTGAATGGGATGGAAAATGGAGAGCAATTTCATGGGATGTACCAGAAATCTCAAGAAGGGATAGAGATTACCTCAGGGGTCTTCTGCGCTGGATAGGATTCTTAGAAATGCACAAAAGTTTTTGGATATTTCCCTACGATATACGAGAAGAGTTAAAAGAACTTGTAAAACTTTATAAGAAAGATCTGGCTGGAGATATTCGTTTTCTTACTATTGAAGAAATAGAAGACGATGGGGATATAACAGAGAAATTCGGGATTTACTTACGATCGTAGGGTTTTGACGAAAGAAGGAACCGGCGCAGCTCGTCTTTTTTTGACTCGAGCAAGGTTCTGGTTTTTGCCTCTACCACAAGACGAAGCAAAGATTCTGTGTTTGAGGAACGAACGAGAAACCACCAATTTTTGAAATCAACTCGCAATCCGTCAAGCCGAGAGATTCTCCCATGCCGGTATTTCTTTTCCAGGCGTTCGAGCACTCGCTGGCTCCGGATGACAGAAAAATTGAGCTCTCCCGAATGGAAATATCTTTGCAGAGGCCTTACAAGTTCTGAAAGAGAAACGCGTTTCTCTTGGAGCGCAGCGCAGATTTTCAAAAGCACCACAAAGGGCACTTCGTAGAAAAGATCCCTCCCCAAATAGTAATGCCCCGACAGTTCGCACCCAAAGAAAATATGGTCTTTTCTCATCTTTTCTTTAATCAAAGAATGGCCAATGCGCCAGGGCGCGAAAAAAGCAAACGCAATCGCCCAGCGCACCATGGAAGATGTACGAAAGAAAGTGGGGCTGCTCAGTCTCTAGAAATTCTTTTTGTAGCGCTCCAGCAAAAACTCAGCAAGTAATTCGCCGCCGAGTTCGTTTTGCTTATGCTCAATAAAATATTCGGCTTCAGCTCTTTCGGGATCGACCGTCACGCCCTTTCCAACCCGCAGCATTTCCCTGTCATTGTAATTATTCCCCGTCGTCAAAATCTCCTTAGGACTGATACCGAGGTACTCTGCGAGCCGCTCAATCCCCTTTCCCTTGTTCATGATCTTGCTCCCAATGTCGTAGCCCTCATTCGTCCATAGGCAGTAGAGTTCTCCTTCGGGATCCGCTTCTTGAACGATATCCGGTATCTCCTCTATTTGATCTGAGTGAGGGGTTAAGATAAACATCTTGGGCTCAAAGCCCCGAATTCTCATATCGCCCTGGGCCATCATACCTTTTATGCACTCCCTGATGAGTTTCAATTTCTTGAAATAATCGGCAGAGTAGTCGGGATGGACAATGTCTCCTCCAAACCAGCTGATATTCCCATTCTCTGCCTGCAAAAATATATCTTCGTCAAAGATTTCGTTCACCAAACTTTTCAAATAGAGGATATTCCTGCCGGACGAAAAGTTCAGCTTAAGATGTGTTTTAAGTTCTTTAAGGTTCTCGATAAATCGGCGGCTAAGCTGCTTCGATTTCATGTATAATTCGGTGCCGTCCGCATTTTCTCGCAGTTCGGTACCCGTAGGAATAATCACTCCGTCGATGTCAAACGTGACAACCCGTATTGCCTCCAACTCTTCTTTTGTTATCTCGCGCAAATTCTTCATGCTTGCATAATTTTTGATTATAGCATAGAATAGGCCACATGAAGTCGTACCAACTTACCCTTCTTCTTTCGCCCGTGCTCAACGAGGAAGAGCTTGCGCAAACCATTCAGAAGGCGACCAGCGTTGTGCAAGAACTCGGGGGCATCATTGAGAAGCAAGACATGCCAAAAAGAATTGCGCTTGGGGCCTCAATCCAAAAACAAGGGGAGGCACATGTGTGTACCGTTTCCTTTGCAGTGGAAGAACAGAGCATTCCACAACTCCAGCAATCACTCAAGCGGGTCCCTGCTCTATTGCGCTGCATGGTGCAGGAAGCAAAAAAAATAGCAGCCAAAAGGGTTCCGGCAATGCATAAAATGGCTCCCGCGAGGCCCATAGAAGAACCGAAGGTTGCGCCAGAAGAAATTGATAAAAAACTTGAAGAAATTTTTAAACAGACACCACTATGAATTTGAATAAGGTTTTTTTGATAGGCCGGCTCACCGATAATCCCGAACTGCGCACCACAACGGGCGGCCAGCCCGTGTGTTCGTTGCGCGTTGCGACCAATCGCGCGTGGAAAGATCAGCAGGGCCAGCAACACGAAGAGGCAGAATACCACAGCGTGGTTGCCTGGCGACGCCTGGCTGAAATCGCTTCCCAATATCTCCAAAAAGGCGCGCTTGTGTACATTGAAGGACGGCTCCAAACGCGCTCATGGCAAGACCAGCAAGGCGTGAAAAAATACCGCACCGAGA
>JACOVR010000041.1 GCA_016177245.1 Candidatus Wildermuthbacteria bacterium
CGGAATCGAGGATCCTCGATCCACGACTGCAGTCGGGATCGGGAGACGCCAGATTCTCATATCCGGAATTTATAAAAAATGTTTCTCTATATTCTCAAATCAATCGAACATGGCAACTATTACATCGGAATTACACAAGATCTTGAAAATCGTTTACGAAAACACAACCGAGGACAAGTTTTTTCTACTAGATCCAGAAGGCCTTGGGATGTAATCCATAAAGAATACTATAATACACGATCCGCAGCGTTTCATAGAGAAAAGTATCTTAAATCGTTGAAGAGTCGAGAAGCTCTTGAAAAAATTATCACGGCCTCATCGTCTAGTCCGGTCTAGGACGCCAGATTCTCATTCTGGTAACTCGGGTTCAAATCCCGATGAGGCCGCAGCAATGATACGTTAACTTTTCAAATCTTGCGGCGTCTTCTGGGGGGCTAACAAGCCCCTCTTTTTTTGCTAGAATAGGCGAATATGGAAAAAATGTGGCACGCAGTTTCTTGGGAGGAGGCGGTAAAAAAACTTGGCACTGATCCTACTCGGGGGCTTTCTAGAGAACAGGTAAAAGAGCATCGCCATCAATACGGCAGGAATGTTTTGCCTGAAGAAAAGATCCCTTCGAGAACGGCAGTATTTCTGCGCCAGCTTAAAAGCCCGCTCATCTTTATTTTGGTTTTAGCAGGCATGGTTACCATCGTATTGCGGGACTACACCGACAGCATTGTGATCTGGGGAGCGGTGCTGCTCAACGCTTCCATAGGATACATCCAGGAATACCGCGCAACCAAAGCGCTCAAAGAACTCAAAAAGGCCTTGAAGGTAAAGGCAAAGGTAATTCGCGAGGGCAATGAAAAGGAAGTATTCCAAGAAGAACTCGTTCCGGGAGACATTGTTCTGCTGGAACCGGGAATTAAAGTTCCCGCAGACGCAAGGATTATTGAAAGCTGGGATGTAAAAGTTCAGGAAGCAGCGCTCACCGGAGAATGGATCGCGTCTTCGAAAACAAACAAAATCCTTGGCCCTGAAACCCCCTTGGCAGACAGGGAAAACATGGCGTTCATGGGAAGCGTGGTGGAGGAGGGCGGGGGGAAAGCGGTTGTGGTGGCAACAGGGGAGCAGACAGAAGTTGGGGAAATCGCAACCTTATTGAAAGGAATCCGCGACGTTCAAACGCCCTATCAGATGCGCCTCGCGAAATTTTCCCATGTCATTGGGAGAGTTATCGCTGTCCTTGCGTTTTTGATATTTTTGGAAGGAGTGGTCCTCGGCAGGCAGTTTTCTGAAATGTTCACGGTTGCGGTTGCCATTGCAGTCGGGGCAATCCCGGAAGGACTGCCCGTTGCGATCACTGCGATTTTGGCAATCGGCATGCAACGAATGCTCAAAGAGGGAGGACTGGTTCGCCACCTGGCTTCAACAGAAACGCTGGGCAGCGTATCGGTGATTGCAACAGATAAAACGCTCACGCTCACCGAAGGGATCATGGAGGTTGAAGAAATCTGGACATTGCGTCCCGAACAGAAGGACCTTGCGCTCAAGGCAGCCGCCCTTGCAAGCGAAGCATTCGTGGAAAATCCGGAAGCGGTTTTTGAGCAGTGGATTATCAGAGGCAGGCCAACGGACAAGGCACTTGTGAAAGCTGCTCTCGACGCAGGCATTTCAAAGCCCCAGCTCCAAAAAGAAATGGAGGAAATCAGACGAATCCCGTTTGAATCGGAAAGAAAGTTTTCAGCGAGTTTTTATAAAGTAGGGCAAACCATTCAGGGGTTTTTGCTCGGAGCGCCAGAAACAATTTTTGCCTTTTCAAAACTTTCAGTAGAAGAAAGAGCAAGATGTGAAAAGGAACTCCAGAATCTCGCAGGAAGGGGTTTCCGCGTGGTCGCGGTGGGGGAGACCAACCATATGCAAGTCGCACCGCAGAGCAGTGCCTTCCTTGGCCTCATTGCGCTGAAAGACCCTCTCCGAAAGGGCGTGAAAGAGGCGGTGCGCCTCGCAAGGGAAGCCGGCATTCAAACTCTCATTGTGACAGGAGACCATGCGCTTACTGCGCACGCAGTAGGCAAAGAACTTGGGATTTCCAAAGAAGCAATTTACGCAAGGGTGGAACCCGCAGATAAAATGCGCATTATCGAAAAGTGGCAGGCAAAAGGAGCAATCATCGCAATGACTGGAGACGGGATTAACGACGCCCCTGCTCTGAAAAAAGCAGACATTGGCATCGCCTTGGGGTCTGGCACCGACGTTGCAAAAGAAAGCGCGGATCTCGTGCTCATCGGAGACAAATTTTCCATTATCCCCCAGGCGATCAAAGAGGGAAGGGTCATGGTTGATAACATCAGAAAGGTGATCACCTACATGCTTTCGGGGTCTTTCACGGAAACCATTTTGATAGGAGCAAGCTTGTTTTTTGGACTGCCCTTGCCTGTAACCGCTTCGCAAATTCTTTGGGTGAACCTTGTGGAAGACGGGCTTCCAGGCATTGCCCTCACCTTTGAAAAAGGAGAAAAAAACGTGATGCAAAGACGCCCGGAAGGCAAACACATCGCCCTCCTCACCTCGGAAATGAAAGTGATTATTTTTGCCATTGGCATTCTCACCGATCTCATACTTTTGGGATTGTTCTGGTGGCTTCTTGAATTTTCTTCGTATTCTTTGCAGCACATTCGAACAGTCGTATTCGTTGGTCTTGCGCTCAACTCTCTTTTATACGTGTTTTCCTGCAGGAGTTTGAGGCGAAATATCTGGAGCTACAATCCCTTGGCAAACAAATATCTCACCTCCGGGGTGCTGATTGCAATGGCGTTGCTTCTGTTGCCAGTGTATTTCTATCCTTTCCAACAGCTCTTTCATACCGTTGCCTTGAGCAGCCAGGACTGGGTCATTCTTGTTTCACTCGCCTTCCTCAATGTTGCCCTGATCGAACTCGTCAAATGGATTTTCATTAAGCGCAACAATGGTATAGTGAAAGCATGATCGAGATTGTTTTGTTTATACTTATTGTTGTGCTGCTGGGCGTTTTTGCGTTTTTGATCCAAAACCAAATTCAGGCGCTTCGAAGCACTGTTGACGAAAAACTGGGGAAATCTGGCGAAATGTTCCAGAGGCAGTTTGTGGAGAGCGCAAAAATCATTAAAGAGGTTACAGAAAAACTCACGCGCCTCGACGAAACCAACAAACAGGTGGTGAACTTCGCAGACCAGCTTCAGAATCTTCAGGACATTCTTCAAAATCCAAAGCAAAGGGGAGTGCTGGGCGAGTATTATTTGGAAACCGTGCTCAAAAACGTGCTGCCTCCGGGCTCATATAAACTTCAGTATGAATTCCGTGATGGGAGCATTGTTGACGCAGTAATACTGGTAAAAGATAAGATCATACCGGTTGATTCAAAGTTTTCTCTCGAGAATTACAACCGCATCATTCAGACAAGAGATCCTCTGCAAAAAGAACAGTTAGAAAAAGTTTTCCGCCAGGATCTCAAAAACCGCATTGATGAAACCTCCCAATACGTGAAACCGGCAGAAGGGACAATGGAATTTGCCTTTATGTTTATACCCTCTGAAGCCGTGTTTTACGACCTGCTCGTGAACAAAG
>JACOVR010000002.1 GCA_016177245.1 Candidatus Wildermuthbacteria bacterium
GAAAATCGAGGAAGATGGGCTGTTCCAAAAATATTTTGGATTGCTGGAAAACACTGTTGGAAAACAATGAGTAAGGCCTACTTATTAACGAAGCGACCGCAATCTTAAAAAGTATAGTATACCCTGGAAACTCCTACCTAGTATTGGGTAGATGGAAAGAGTTTCTCTGCTTCGTCCCAAATCGCAGGATTGTTTTGGGTTTCTTTCAGCCAATACCACCACTCTGCTCCCCACAAATAAAATTCTTTCAGGCCGGTGCGTTTTGCAAACTCGATGTTTTTTTGAAATTGCGAGAGATTCATTGTTTTCATTTGTTCTTTCAAAGACAGGTCATATAAAAGTTTCGGGCCCCAGGGTTCTGCCTGCAACTCCACGCCAATCACCTCTTTGCCAAAAAATGTATTGATCAGCTGCACCTTTCTCCAATAGAACACGGGCGGAAATGGATAGTTCACATAGAGGTTTAATTGTCTGAACCACACCTTTCGGTACAGCGTGGTTCCCACGATGTCTCCGGTTCTCGCAGCTCTTGTCCAAAAAGAACCTTCTCCGCTTGTGGTCGCAACCACAGGATGATCGGGATCGAGCGATTTCACCAAGGCAATTTCTTTTCTGTAAAATGCGCTGTCTGCCCATGGACATTCTCCAAACGCAAAAAAGGGCTCGTTCTCAACCTGCCAGCCCCAAATCGCAGGGCTGTTTCGATATCGCCCCACAATCGCTTGAAGTAATTCAAGAATTTGTTTTTGCTGATCTTCTTTTGAAAGATTTTTTGCCCATTGTGGAATGTGGCATTCGGGCCAGCGAGGCGTTTTCATTCCTATTGCCAAAAGAAGTTTTGCGTTGCGTTGTTCTGCCTCTCTCACCTGCCAATCAATATCATTAAAGAAATATTCATCTTGTGCGTCGCCCTCAATAAAATCCCACTGAACCGCAATCTTGATTCTTCGCGCTCCAAGATCATCGAAAAGGGCGGCGTACACTGCCCTCCAGTCAAGTGTAAGATGTTCGGCATGCATTTGAGAAAAATTCACTCCCCACGCAATGTCTTTTTGCGCAGGAGCTGACCCGACAAAAAAATAAAGGACACTGCCAAGGAAGATAAAAAAGAAAAATCCAAAAATAAAAAATAGCTTCTTTCTCATTGGAGTGCGAGGAGCGCGAGCCCCCCGGAGATAAGAACGATGGCGAAAACCCTTTCAAAAACGCTGCGCTTCGACATTTCTTCTTTCAGAATGCGGGGGAATGCCGCCGAAAGCACAATCACGGCAAAAAACAGAAATACATACTGCACCCCCTGCAAGGCATGAATAAAAGGGAGCATCGCAAGGGGCACCCAGAACACTGCAAGGTTTCTCATCACCTCGCCAAGGGCTGCCGCGCCCTGACCCACTAAAAACACAGCGTATGTTTTTGGCATTTCCCAAAAAGAAACGCTAGAGCCCTTCTGGCCCCTTCCTAAAATTTCGTTCCGCACTTCTCGAGAAACCAGAAGCAGGAAGACAGAAACAAGAAAGCTCCCCACGCGTATCAATAAAAATCCCGTCCAGAATGGCTGGGAAAGATACACGAATTTTGTCATCACAAAGGAAATCGCAAAAAATAACCCGCTCCAAAACGCATACCAGAAACTTTTTCCATGGATGTGTTTCCCCTGTTCTCGAGAGATCAAGAACGTGCCTCCCACCAGCAGCGCGAAAGAAAAAACTTTGCTGAAGGAAATCAGTGTCTCTTCCCGCAAAACCAAGAAGAGAAATACAAACATGAATAAGGGCACAAGGGCTCCGATCGCGGGTACCAGTCGGGATGTTTCGAAAAGACGCAATCCCCTGAAAAATATAAGGAGAGAAACACTGAACGCGGCACCTGCTCCCATGCTAAGTAGAATCTGCGGAACGTCGGGAATCGAAAACCCAACCCACGGAACCAGCAAAAACCCAAGCATCCCAAGCACTCCCACGTAGAAGGTGAGAATCTGGGGGCTCGCAACGGTTTTTGCGAGGAGATATTTTTCAATAAGCGCGGGAATCGCAAGCAAGAGATAGGCAGCAATGGTGAAAAAAAGCCAAAGCATTGATCAGGAAGGTTTAGCAATAAGGCCGATGATGTGTTCGGTGCCGTGTTTCTCAATTTCCACGTACCCTTGCATTGCTGCTTCTGCAAAAATCCCCTGTGAAATGAAGTCGGGAATCCATTGGTGGGAAGCTGCGGGATCGAGCTGGTCGATTCCTGCTCCCACGCGAAGAATCCATTTCCTGTTTTGAATCTCCTGCGAGCCAATGGGAGGAGCGATGACCACGGGGATTCCAAGCCCTGCGTAAAACACGAGTTCAGAGGGTTTGGTCCAAAGAATGTCTGTTTTGTGGAGCGTGTCGTGAAACGCAGAAAAGTATTCTTGAAAGTTCTTTGAAAACACAATGACTACCTGCCTCCCCAATGCGCTGCGGAGATCGCGTCTTGCAAGTTCATTTTCAAAATATTCTTTGATATTTTTGTGCATGCCTGCGATCAAAAAAAGTTTTATTCTTTTCTCGCGCAAGAGTCCTGCCAAACTTTTGATAATCTCTCCCCCCAGTTCTTTTTGAACTCCTGCTCCTCCTACTGCAAAGGTAAGAACGGGAACAACCGGTTTGATGGGTTTCGTGGGGGTTGCGCCAAGGTATCGTTTTGCAACGTCGCCGTAGCGCTTGAGATAGACCCCGGAAGGATCGAGTGCCTGAATTCTCTTTTTCAAATCCTGTTTCGCGCGCGCAACCAGATGTTCCGGCAAAGGGAATCCGGTATAAAAAATGCGGCCCGAAGAAACGCCATATCTCAAAAGCCGTTCTTTCGCAATACTGGTTGGCACGCAATAGTTGATTCTGCTCTTTGAGGAATGCAGCGGAGCCCACGCCCTCGAAACATCGCTGTCGGTCATGATGAGCCAGATTTCCCCCTTGTACCCCCAGTATTCTGCCATGAACGCAACGGCAGAAAATGTGGTGACCAAGGGGAGAGGTTCTTCGTTGAGTTGCTCAATCAAGTGCTTGCCCCATGATTTTTTCTCCATGAGGCCGTAAATCTGTTTCAATTGGAGGGTGGGCGGTTCAATGCCTTCGTGCCTGGGATAGAATTCTTCAATTTCCTGAAATTTATCGAACAAGGCAAACACCAAGTCGCCCAACACTGGAATTTTTTTGAAGCGCGAAATTATTTCATAGAGGCGCGTTATGGAAACCCAAATTTTGTTGTCTGATTCGGGGACTCCCGCATAGCAACAGGCGTTGATCACGGTGTGGTTTTTTGCAATTTTAACAAGCGTCCACGCAGCCCTCTGATGGCCGTACCCCATGTCTGCTCCAATGATCCACGCTTTTGTTGTAGACATATTGCTCTATTATATATCAAAAATTCCTGCGATAAATGTGAAATACCACGAAAGGAAAGCAATGGGGAAAGAAAGCAACAAAGCTGCGGGCGGTACCACAAGCCCCAGAAGCAAAAAAATAAGACCGGCTCCCAGCAAAAAAGGAACAACCGGAAGCACAAGGATGTTTGTAATCGGTGAAACCAAGGAAAAAGTTCCGAAATTCAACACAATCACGGGGAGCGTGAACAGCTGGGCTGAAAAATTCATTGCAAGCATCTCGCGTATCCCAAGCGCCTCTGGCAGAAATCGCAAAAGTTTTTTCATGCGAGAGAGCAATACAATAATACCAAGGGTGGCAAGAAACGAAAGCTGAAAGCCAATGCTGAAGCCAAGCAGAAATGGGTCTATGGCAAGCATCACGGCCGCGGCGAACACAAGCGCCCTCAAGGAAGAATCAAATCTGCCAATGTATTGAGAAAAAAGCAGCAATCCTCCCATGATTCCCGCCCGTATCGCCGAGGGTTCAAGTCCCGTAAGCAAAATAAAAAAGACCATGATGCCTCCTGCGATCGCCACCGCCTGTTTTCTCCAGAGGCCAAACCACAACAAAAATGGCACAAGCATGTTCACAAGAATCACCACGTGCTGGCCGGAAATCGCAATGATATGGCGCAGACCGGTCCGGTTAAGCGTGCTTTTAAATTCTCGAGACATTCTGCTCTCGTCTCCCAGAAGCATTGCGGTCACAAGACCATCTTGGGGCTGAGGGATATATTCAATAATGACTCGGCGCATGCTGTCTCTGACCGGAAGCAAAAAAGAACTTGCCTGGGATTTTGATGTGTTCGCAGGCGGATGCTGCGGCACAATCACGGTAAAAATAAAAATCCCCGCAACAAACGCAAGGCACGCAGAGAAAAGAATCTTCGAAGGAGTTAAAGCAAATCTCATCGATTTAGTATACCATCATTCCTTCCCTTGACTGAAATGTATCTAACTCAATAAATTGCTATAGCAATAGTTTGAGTTAGAGATGAAATCTATTTTGCAAGAGATCGCTCTGTTCGATTTTTTCTGCAATGACCAACTGTACCTCCCGAACAGTAAACCCAAAGAAATCTCTCAAGAGTACAATCTCATCTTTGCAATCAAATGGATGAATCCATACACTATCCTGCAATTTATAAAATCCTAGGCGCTTGAGAAATCCGCGAAGCACTTCGCGCTTTATGCGCTGACGATCGATAACATCAAAAACGACGATTCTCCATTTTCTATCCCATGATTTAGGTTTCTTGATTTGTAAGTTGTTGATCTGGAATCGTCCTGCTCGTTTTCTTCCCTCTTCAGTAAGAGAAACGTACAATTGGTGATTGTGCGTGTGAACATCAATACAGCCTTCTTTGCGGAGTCGATGAAAGGCGTTCGATACACTTTGCTTTTTATATTTCTTTCTTCTGTGAAAGGTCTGGAGACCTTGGTATAAAAAGGTAGGAGATGTGGCGGCAATGGCAATCATGCCTCCTACCAA
>JACOVR010000011.1 GCA_016177245.1 Candidatus Wildermuthbacteria bacterium
AAAAAGGTTTTACCACCATTGCGGGACTGGCCCCCGAACTTATATGATCGCGAAATTAAAAATAAAAAAAGGCGACACGGTGCTCATGATTTCAGGAAAAGACAGGGGCAAGACCGGCAAGGTCATACGCGCGTTTCCGCAATCGGGCAGGATTTTGGTTGAAGGAGTCCAAATAAGAAAGAAACATATCCGTCCCCGACGCTCTGGAGAAAAAGGACAGGTTGTGCAGCAGCCAAGTCCCGTTGCCATTTCCAACGTGAAGCTCCTTTGCCCCAAATGCGGAAAACCCGCAAGGGTTGGGTACCGGGTCGAAGCGAATACAAAGCATCGCGTATGCAAAGAATGTAAATCAGTCCTATAGGTCCTATCAGTCCGATATGTCCGATTTAAAAGAAAATTATTTCAAAAAAATTGTTCCTCACATGATGGAGCGCTTCGGTTATAAAAGTCCCATGGCAGTTCCAAACATTCAGAAGGTAGTGTTGAACACTGGCTTTGGCAAAATGATTGTTGGGAAAACAGGAGAGGAAGAAAAGAAGATTGTTGAGGAGATTCTCGCCAACGTTGCGCTCATTGCCGGCCAGCGTCCGTTGCTGACGAAAGCGCATGCGTCGGTTTCCGGGTTTAAACTTCGGAAAGGACTCCCCATTGGCGCGAAAGCAACGATTCGGGGAAATCGAATGTATGATTTCCTTGAGCGGCTGGTGAAGATCGTTTTGCCCCGCTCGCGCGATTTTCAGGGGATTCCTCCGTCGTCTTTTGACAAACATGGCAATCTCACGATAGGAGTAAAAGAGCATCTGTTCTTTCCTGAAATCGCTCCGGAAAAAGTACATATTTCCTTTGGTTTGGAAATCACCGTTGCAACAAACGCAAAAACAAAGGAAGAAAGCGTCGAGTTGTTCCGTTTAATGGGGTTTCCCATCAAACAATAAGTCCTATCATGGCTACCATTGCACAAATCGTAAAAGCGAAAAAAAAGCCAAAGTACAGATCGCGATACATGCAGAGGTGTTTTCGATGCGGCAGAAAACGAGGGTACATGCGCGACTTTGGACTTTGCAGAATATGCTTTCGCGAAATGGCAAACAAAGGTTTGATTCCGGGAGTTAAAAAATCATCTTGGTAGTTCGACTACGCTCACTATGATAGATCCAATCGCAGACATGCTTACAAGAATTAGAAATGGCCAACTTGTCCTGAAAGATCAGGTGAGCGTTCCTTTTTCAAGAGTTAAGTTTGAAATTGCGAAAGTTCTTGAGGGCGAAGGATTCGTGAGGGCCGCGGAAATAAGGGGAAGAAAGGGAAGAAAAGAAATCGAGGTGAATTTGAAATACGAAGATAAAATTCCTGCAATTTCAGGCGTGAGGCGGGTTTCCAAGCCCGGCCAGAGGATCTATGCAAGCATTTCTGAAATGGGAAGAGTAAAGCGTGGAGGCGGGGTTGTGATTGTTTCTACGTCCAAAGGAATCATGGCCGACAAAGAAGCGCGTAAACAAAACATTGGCGGAGAAGTTCTCTGCGAAATCTGGTAGTTCGACTACGCTCACTATGTCACGCATCGGAAAAAAACCAATAGAAATACCGGCAGGAGTGGAGGTTGTGGTAGAGGGGCAGAAGATCACCCTGAAGGGTCCCAAAGGCACCCTTGCTTGCAGCGTGTCTGATTCGTTTCAGATTTCCAAAGAAGACAAGACAATCATATTGAACCCCGTGGTTTCAAGCGGCATGGAAGATCGCATACGGGCTCTTTGGGGCACCCAGCGACAAATTGTTGCAAACATGGCAAAGGGAGTCGCAGAAGGATATGAAAAACGCCTCGAAATTGAAGGGGTGGGGTATCGAGCAAGCGTGGAAGGAGGGAAACTTATGCTCTCTGTGGGATTCACCAATCCTGTTTCTTTGCTGGTGCCGTCGGGAATTGATGTTGCAATAGAGAAAAACGTCATCAAGGTTGCAGGGGCAGACAAAAGCGCAGTAGGGCAGTTTGCTGCAACAATACGGCAGGCGCGTCCCGTGGAGCCCTATAAGGGGAAGGGGATTAAATATGAAAAAGAAATAGTGCGAAGAAAACTCGGGAAGAAAGCTGCTGCAACCGCAGGAGCCGCTCCCGCAAAGTAATACCATGCGTACCCAACGCCACAAACGAATCAGGGCAAGAGTCAAGGGCACAAAAGAACGACCCCGTCTTGCGGTGTTTAGGTCCAATAAACATCTGTATGCCTCGCTGATCAACGATGAAACCCACGAAGTTCTTTTTTCGGCATCAGACCTTGCCCTACCCCCAAAAACAAAAGATATCGCACAAGAAGTTGGCAAGTTGATTGCGCAAAAAGCAATGGGAAAAAATATTAAAAAGGTCGTGTTTGACCGGGCAGGGTACAAGTATCATGGAAAGGTAAAGGCCCTGGCCGAAAGCGCAAGAGAACAAGGATTAGTGTTTTAATATGACCCATCAGACCGATCATTCCTATAAGTCCTATAGGTCCGATAAGTCCAAACAGGAGTTTGAAACGCGGCTTATTGATATTGCCCGCGTCACGAGAGTGGCAGCAGGCGGCAAACACCTTTCGTTCCGCGCAGTTGTCATTGGCGGCGACAAAAAGGGAAGGGTTGGGATTGGGATAGGCAAAGGTCTTGATGTTGCGCAAGCAATCGAAAAAGCAAACCGCGCGTTTAAAAAACATCTGTTGCAGATTCCAATCGTGAAAGACACCATTCCATACCCCGTCCAAGCAAAATTTGGGCCCTCTGAAATCATTTTTAAACCCCACGCGCAGGGCAGAGGGATCGTTGTGGGGGGTCCGGCACGAATCATTTGTCAATTGGCAGGAATCAAGAATATCTCTGCAAAATTTGTTTCAGGGACGCATAACAACTTGAATAACGCAATGGCAGCGATGAAAGCGTTGGCAAAAATAAAAAACAAAAATCCAAAACCCAAAGATGATGCAACTCCACCAGCTCAAGCCAGTTCATAGGCGCAAAACAAGAAAGCGAATCGGGAGGGGAGGAAAAAAGGGAATGTCTTCTGGTTTTGGCGTTGGGAAAATGGGCATGAAGCAGCCGCGCATCCGCGAGGTGTTAAAACGATACCCAAAACTAAAAGGATACCGCGTAAAAAAATTGTACTCGCCAAGAGAAGTAGTGAATCTTAAAACGCTTGAAAATAAATTTGAAAATGGCGCAATCATCAATCCCAGAACATTGGCTGAAAAAAAGATTATTCGTACAATACAAGGGAGCGTGCCTGAAATAAAAATTCTAGGCGCAGGAGAACTCACCAAAGCGTTTACGATTGACCACTGCAAGATTTCCAAAAGTGCGCGTGAAAAAATAGAAAAAGCCGGAGGCATCGTACAATGGATAACATTTTAGCAATTTTCCGCATTCAAGATCTCCGCAGTAAAATCCTTTTTATACTGGGCGTGTTTTTGGTGTTTCGCGTGATGGCAAACGTTCCCATCCCGGGCATTGACGCCTCGCGCCTGCGCCAGTTTTTTGAATCAAACCAGTTGTTCGGTCTCCTCAATGTATTTACCGGAGGCGCATTAGACAACCTTTCCATTGCCATGCTTGGATTGGGCCCCTACATCACCGCAACCATTATCATGCAGCTTCTTACCATGGTGTTTCCTGCTTTAGAGCGTATGTATAAAGAAGAGGGAGAGGCGGGACGCCAGCGATTCACCCAGTATTCCAGAATGCTCACCGTGCCCTTCGCGCTTGTCCAGGGGTATGGATTCCTCTCGCTTCTTTCGCGCCAGGGCGTGCTCGACCCCCTTTCTCCTTTCGCATATGTCACTTCCCTGCTCACCATCACCGCAGGCACCCTTTTTTTGATGTTTCTCGGAGAGCTCATCACAGAAAAAGGCATCGGGAACGGCATTTCTTTGCTTATTTTCGCAGGCATCGTTGCTGAATTCCCAACCAGCGTTCAGCAGTTATTCTCCCAGTTTCAGGGCGATCCAAGCCGCCTTCCCCAGCTTCTTCTTTTCTTTGCGATGTCGTTGCTTATTGTGGCGGGAGTGGTGTTTATCACGGAGGCGCGCAGGAATATTCCGGTTTCCTACACCAAGCGCATCCGAGGCAATCGCATGTATGGGGGCGTTTCTACGTACCTGCCTCTTAACATCAACCCCGCAGGCGTAATCCCCATTATTTTTGCGCTTTCTATTCTCACATTTCCCGGCATGATCGCTTCTTTCTTTCAGGGTTCAGGAGGAGTTGCCGGCGCCATCGCAAGTTCTATTCAGAATTTTTTTGCAAACCAATGGGCATACGGCATTTTGTATTTCATGCTCGTAGCGATCTTCACGTATTTTTACACCGCAGTCACCTTCGACCCAAAGGCGATTTCTTCAAATCTTCAGAAATCAGGGGGGTTTGTCTTGGGAGTGAGGCCGGGCCCTTCCACCGCCCAGTTTCTTTCATACATTCTCAACAGGATTCTTCTCGTGGGTGCATTGTTTCTTGGATTTATCGCGTTGATGCCTTCTATTGTACAGGGAATCACAGGAGTTTTTTCGTTTCAGTTCCTTGTGGGAGGAACCTCTCTCCTCATCGTGGTGAGCGTGGTGTTGGAAACAGTAAAACAAATACGAGCGCAGTTGCAGATGCGTGAATACGAGATATGAAGTTTATCATCCTGTTGGGTAAATCGGGCTCTGGAAAGGGTACGCAAGCAATACTTCTCAAAACAAAGTTTCATCTTGGTCATATCAATTCGGGAGCTCTTTTGCGAGCGCGCGCACGACGGAAAGATTTTATCGGAAACGGCCTTGCAAAAATTATGGCAAGGGGCGCCTTGATTCCAACTCCCCTTGTTTTCCATTTATGGCTTCATACGCTTGAGCAGTTTCGCAAGCAAAAAAAATTTCATGGAGCGATTTTTGAGGGGAGCCCCCGCAAACTCTACGAGGCCAACATGCTCCAGGAAACTCTTGAATTCTATGGTTGGTCAAGCAATATCGTTGTTCTGTATATTAAAATTTCAGACAGGGAAGCAATGAAACGCTTGCTCAACCGAGGCAGGCACGACGATGAGGGGCATGCGATCAAAAATCGCCTTGTGTGGTTTCGCAAAGAAGTGAGACCCGTCATTGAGTTTTATCGCAAGAAAAAAGAACTTGTTGAAATCAATGGCGAACAACCGGTAGAAAAAGTATTCAAGGAGATCGTGGGGAAACTGAAACGTTTTCATGCATGATTTCAATAAAAACACCTCAAGAGATCCGCGCCATGCAAGAGGGAGGGAGAATGCTCGCAACGATTCTTGAGAAAGTTTCGCAACAGATCAATCCAGGCATCACAACGAAAGAACTCGACAGGGCCGCAGAAGCCCTGATTTTACATGGAGGAGCAAAAGTAGCATTTCGCGGCTATGAAGGGTTCCCAGCAACGATATGCATTTCGATCAACGACGAGATAGTCCATGTGATCCCGTCAGAAAGAATACTCAAGGAGGGCGATATTGTAACACTGGACCTCGGGCTCATTTGGCAGGGATTCTATCTGGATATGGCGCGAACGTTTCCCGTGGGAAAGGTAAGTTTTGAGGCAAAGCTGCTCATTGAAACAACAAAAAAAGCGCTGCGCCTGGGCATTAAAAAGGCGAGGCCCGGCAATACCGTTGGCGACATTGGGAATACGATTCAGCGCTTTGTGGAGGGGCAAGGATACGGCGTAGTGCGCGAACTGTGCGGCCATGGCATTGGGAAAGAACTCCACGAGGATCCAAAGGTTTTAAACTATGGGAAAAGGGGAGAGGGAGAAACCCTGAAAGAAGGCATGGTTATCTGCATTGAGCCAATGATTACGGTCGGGCACTGGAAACTCAAAAAATCAGAAGACGGCTATGGATTCGCCACCCACGACGGCTCCCTGTCCTGCCATTTCGAAGACACCGTAGCCATCACCTCCCGCGGCCCTCTCGTGTTGACTCGATGAGGAGCCGATCTTTTTTAGACAACATCTTTTGAGCGTTATCACTTTATTATTGCTCCAGCAAGAATAAAGTGATACTGGAGAGTTATTACGAGCGATCGCTTACAATAACCCACCGCGCCCTTTTTGTTTTGGGGGAAAGATGGTATAATGTTGATGTTCGATTTGATATGTTTTCTCAAAGAAAGTATCTCATTTTATTTTTTATTGGAGTCATTGCCATCAGTTTTGTCTGGGGGTTTTCTGTTGGGAAGCAGCAGGCGAGGATTGTGCCGATTGAGGGGGTGGTGAATCTTGAGGTGGGAAAGCCGGAGGCGGTTAATTTTTCTTTGTTTTGGGACGCGTGGCGCGTGATTCAGGAGAAGTTTGCTCATTCCGATTCCCTCAACCCACAGGAAATGGTGTACGGAGCGATTCGAGGAATGGTTGCGTCGTTGGGCGACGACTACACCGTGTTTTTGGATGCCGAAGAAAAAAAGAAATTCTTTGAAGATGTCTCTGGGATGTTTGAGGGGGTTGGCATGGAAATTGGCGTTCGTTCAAGACGGCTCAAGGTGATCGCGCCCCTCGACGGAACCCCTGCTGCAAGGGCGGGGTTGCGGGCGGGAGACAATATTTTAAAAATTGATGGCACAACCACGGAAAACATGACCGTGGAAAAGGCCGTGTCTCTCATCCGCGGCAAGAAAGGCACAAAGGTTGCCCTCACGGTCATACGAGACGGATGGGATGAATCGAAAGAGTTTGTCATCGAAAGGGCGGTGATTCAGGTTCCATCACTCAAATGGGAATTGAAAGAGGGCAACATCGCATACCTTAAACTTTCTCAATTTTCAGAAAAAGCAAAGAACGATTTTCGCAGGGCTGCTTCAGAGATTGCTTCAAGCGGCGCAGACAGAATCGTGCTTGACCTGCGCAATAACCCCGGAGGATTCCTGCAGGTTGCAGAAGATATTGCAGGGTGGTTTTTGGAGCGCGGCCAGCTTGTGGTGATTGAGGAAGTCGGTCCCCAGAAAGAGCGCAGGGAACACAAGGCATCGGGCAACGGGCTTTTGATTTCGTATCCAACGGTTGTGCTGCTCAACGAGGGATCGGCTTCCGCGTCGGAAAT
>JACOVR010000043.1 GCA_016177245.1 Candidatus Wildermuthbacteria bacterium
TCGAACCGACGACCTACTGTTTACAAAACAGTTGCTCTGCCGCTGAGCTACGCTGGCAATTATTTATTATTTCTTCAGCTTGTCCCAATATGTTTCAGAAAACTTCTGGGCGCCGTTTTTCTCTTGCGATTTTTTGCGCAGACGCATGAGCCAGTCGGCGCTCTTTCCCTCAATCTTCAGCGCAAAAATCCTGATCTTCGAAAGCAACGCCTGCAAAAACATTTCCGGGGAACTCACAAATTTCGCAATCTTGCCGTTTGCAATACGACCCCTCACGCCTCTCAAAAACTCTTGACGTTCTGAAGCAAGACCCAAAAGGAGCGGAATTTTTTGGATTGAAAAGTACAAAAGCCCAAGGATACTTCCCGCAAAGAGCGCAAGCGCAATGACAATGTCGAGACGCATAGTTAGATTTCGAATCGAGAAAATCTTTTAATGACGATATTTTCTCCCACCTTCGCAATTACATCCGAAACTATATCTTGCACCCGATGCGAAGGATCTCTCACATAGGGCTGTTTTAAAAGCTCTTCCACCCCTGCTGGATCCATGGATGCAACCTGAAGCGCAATCTCGTGGCAGAAATTCTTGAAATCTTGCGAGCGCGCAACGAAGTCGGTTTCGCATCGCACGTCAACAATCGCCCCGAGTTTCCCGGTGGAATGGGCGTATGCTTCCACAAACCCCTCCCCCACTTCTCTTGCCTGCTTCTTTTCTGCGATTTGTTTCCCGAGTTTGGAAAGATGCTCTTTTGCCTTTTCAATGTTCCCCCCCGTTTCTTCAAGCGCCTTCTTGCATTCTACCACCGAAAGCCCAGTCGCCTCCCGCAATTCTCGAATTTGTTCAATCGAAATTTTACCCATTTTGGTTTTCTGGAATTTGCCCAGCCATGCGACTGGGCACCCTGCCCGATGACAAGGTGGATTTTACTCTGTCAAGAATGTACCGTACGGCACTTTGCGCATCGTCATTGGCAGGAATGCAGTAATCCACAAGCGTGGGATCGATGTTGCTGTCGCAGATTGCAATCACGGAAATTCCTTTCTTTTTTGCTTCTCTCAAAACAAGCCCATTCTCGTCGAGGTCGCAGATAAACACCGCTTCGGGAACCTTCGTTAAAGCACGCAACCCTCCGTATTTCAATTCTAGTTCTTTGATGCGCTCTTCAAATCCTGCCTGTTCCTTTTTGGTGTACTTTGCGAATTCTCCAGCTTCTTTTTTCTTCTCAAGATCAATCAGTTCGGTTATCCTTTTTGAAATGGTTTCGAAGTTGGTAAAAGTTCCTCCCAGCCAGCGTTCGGTCACAAAGGGAATACTGCATGCAATCGCAGTTTCTTTCGCAAGATTCTTGATTTGCACTTTCGTGCCCACCAGAAGCAGAACTTTCCCTTCCCCGGCAAGGCCAGAAATAAATTGAAGGGCTTCATCGAGTTTTTCTTTTGTCTTTTCAAGGTTAAAAATATGGACCGTGTTGCGGATCCCTGCAATAAAGGGCTTCATTTTAGGATGCGTCTTTGAGGTTTTATGCCCAAACTGCAACCCAGCCCCCGTCATTTCTTCAATTATCGGATCGCCGTTCACCATACAGAATGTCTATAGCACAGTTGATTTGTGGATTCAAGTATGATAGAACAAAACATATGAAAAAAGATATTCATCCCGCATACTATCCCAAGTCAAAAGTAACCTGTGCCTGCGGGAACGCGTTTTCGGTGGGCTCAACAAGGGAATCAATAGAAACAGAAATCTGCTTCAAGTGCCACCCGTTTTACACGGGCAAAGACCGAACCCTCGACAAGATGGGCCAAATCCAGAAATTCAAGAAACGCCTTGCCTACCGGCAGACAGGCCTTGCTGCCAAACGAAAGTAGATGATTGATTTCAAGTCAATCAAACAGGAATACGATTCTCTCACCCAACAGCTCACCAATCCCGAGTTAATTTCCCAGTGGGAGAAATTTCAGGAAATCTCAAAAAAGCGGGGTTCTCTTGAGAAAATCCTAAAGAAACTTGATGAACTTGAGGAACTGAAAAATAAAATTGAGGAAAACGCGCAGATTGTCGCCTCTCAAGAAGATGAAGAGCTCTCTTCGCTTGCGCAGCAAGAACTCGTCGCTCTTCAACAACAGAAAAAAAATCTCGAGCGGGAAATAGAAAAACTCGGCTCAAGAAGGGATGCGGACCTGCCCGATGCCCTCATTGCAGAGATACGACCGGGCACCGGCGGAGAGGAAGCTGCTCTTTTTGCGAGAAACTTGTTTGATATGTACGCCGCGTACGCAAAAAAACATGACTGGAAACAAACCATTCTTGATTTAGAAAGCACAGATCTTGGGGGCATTAAATCGGCATCGCTCCAGATAGATGGCGAAGACGCGTTTGAAAAGCTTCAATACGAAGGCGGGGTCCATCGGGTTCAACGAATCCCTGAAACTGAAAAATCAGGAAGGGTACACACGTCAACCGCCTCTGTTGCCGTGCTTCCAAAACCAAAGAGTAATCAAATTTCTCTTAATCCAAGCGATATTAAAATAGAATTTGCAAGATCTTCGGGAGCGGGCGGGCAGAACGTGAACAA
>JACOVR010000047.1 GCA_016177245.1 Candidatus Wildermuthbacteria bacterium
GGAGGTTTACCCGCCGTAGCATTTGCGAAGGCGGGCGGTTTTTTGTTGATAGGGCTTGACAGAATATACCCCCTGGGGGTATGATGGAAATGATGAGAAAGGGGATCAAACACAAGGCGCGGCGGCGGCTGAAAATTGTGGAGGGGCAGATGAGAGGGCTTCAGAAAATGGTTGAGGAAGACAAATACTGCATTGATATTCTCCGCCAGTCGTCTGCAATCAAGCAGGCGATTTCAGGCGTGGAAGACATGATATTGGAAAATCACCTTTCCACCCACGGCACCAGCCAGATGAAGCATGGCAAGGCAAAACAAGCGATCCGTGAAATTCTCACGGTGTACAAATTATCAAAGAATAAATAAACATACGATCTATGTATGCCTGTCCAATGCACCCGGAGGTGCGCCAAGAAAAACCTGGCATGTGCCCTGAATGCGGCATGAATTTAATCTTGGAGAAAGATCACAAAGAACACGGAGAGGGCAAGCATGCGGGGCACAGCACGAGAATGTTCTTGCGGAAATTCTGGGTGAGCTTGGCGTTGACTATTCCCGTTGTGCTTGGTTTTTACCCGTGGATTTTCGGGACGATCGTGTTTTTCTACGGAGGGTGGGTGTTCCTTGCGGGTGCGGCACGAGAATTGAAAGCGCGTCTGCCCGGAATGATGACGCTGATCGGCGTTGCGATTTCTGCCGCATACGTTTGGAGCGTGTACGCAGTTTTCGTCGGCGAAGATACGTTGTTTTGGGAGCTCACCACCTTGATCACCATTATGTTGTTTGGCCACTGGCTTGAAATGCGCGCAGTGAGTGGAGCGCAAGGCGCGCTCAAAGAACTCTCAAAACTTCTTCCCGACACTGCCGAAATCATTCGGAACGGGAAAAATGAAACAGTTTCGCTTTCTGAGCTTCGCGAGGGAGATGTGGTATTCGTGCGGCCAGGCGCTAGGATTCCTTCAGACGGAGTTGTAATCGAAGGCAGATCTGACATAAACGAATCTATGGTGACCGGTGAATCGGCGCCCGTTGCCAAGAGCGTAAGCAATGAGGTGATTGCGGGAACCATCAATGGCGACGGTTCTCTGAAAATCAAGATAACCAAGGTGGGGGAGCGCACATTTCTTGCAGGAGTGATGCGATTGGTGCAGGAAGCGCAGGCGTCGAAGTCGCGTTTGCAGATCCTTTCCGACAGAGCCGCTTTTTATCTTACTGTGATAGCTATTGTTGGCGGTTTCGTTACGCTTGTTTTGTGGCTTGGCGCGAAAGCAGGATTTGGTTTTGCCATGGAACGATTGGTGGCAGTGCTTGTCATTGCGTGTCCGCACGCTTTAGGGCTTGCAGTGCCTCTTGTCGCCTCGATTTCAACCACGCTGGCCGCACGCCACGGATTTTTGGTTAAGCAGCGGCTTGCCCTTGAAGCCGCGCGGAACATTGATATAGTGCTTTTTGACAAAACAGGAACGCTTACCAAGGGCGAGTATGGCGTCACCAAAGCGGATGACAATGCGATTCAGCTTGCTGCGTCGGTCGACGCGCTTTCCGAACACGTCGTTGCAAAAGCTCTTGTGGCAGAAGCCGCAAAACGAGGACTTGAGCTTTCCCCAGTTGTTGATTTCCAGCGCGTTCCGGGCAGGGGAGTAAGGGGGAGGATCGACGGGTTTGAGGTGCGCGTGGAAGGCGCAGAATCGGGCGGTCCCGAGACCGCGATTGTCGTGCTGAAAAACGGGGAGAATGTTGGAACGATTGCGCTTGCCGATATTATCAGAGAGGAGTCGCGCCAAGCCATCAAAGACCTGAAGGCAATGGGGTTGAAAATCGCCATGATTACAGGCGATTCAGAGGGAGTCGCCAAGTGGATTGCAAAAGAACTTGGTATCGATGAGTATTTTGCAAAAGTTTTGCCAGGAGAAAAATCAGAAAAAGTAAAATTACTTCAGTCCAAAGGCAGCAAGGTGGCAATGGTGGGAGACGGAGTCAACGATGCTCCCGCGCTCACGCAGGCAGACCTTGGCATTGCCATTGGAGCTGGCACCAACGTTGCGATTGAGTCAGCAGGAATTATTTTGGTGCGAAACGATCCCCGCGATATTGTGAAGATTATACGCCTCTCATGGGCCACCTATTCAAAAATGATTCAGAATATTTTTTGGGCAACTGGCTACAACGTGGTTGCGTTGCCGCTTGCCGCAGGAGCATTGGCGTTTCAGGGGATACTTCTGCAGCCCGCATTGGCAGCTTTGTTTATGTCATTGAGTACGGTCATTGTGGCCGTGAATGCTATGTTTTTGCGTCGGAAAGCGCTATAATGCGATACACATATGAATAACAAAGTCATTGCGTGGGTTTTGAGAATCGCGGTAGCCGGAGAGTTTATCGGGCACGGCGTTTTTGCGCTGCAGGGCAATAAAGATTGGATTGGCTGGTTTGCGCAATTCGGCGTCTCCGATCCTGCAATCGCAGCCCAACTGTTGTTTCTTGTCGGGATTGTCGATATTGCCTTGGCTGTTCTCGTGTTGGTGAAGCCGGTGCGTGTTGCTCTTCTATGGATGGTGTTTTGGGGTTTTTGGACTGCGCTTTTGCGTCCCATTGTTGGAATGCCGGTTTGGGATTTTGTGGAACGCTGGGCTAACTGGGGCGCGCCCCTGGCATTGCTTCTCCTTGTCGGCTGGCCTAAAACTTTTAAAGAGTGGTTTCGATAAAAAAATAAATAAAATCTATGTCTTGGCAAGATTTCATTTTGGCTGCAGGCGCTTGGATTTTTGCCATTGCGTTGCTCCCGTCTGTTTTTGGCAAGGATAAACCTGCTTTCTCGTCGAGTTTGATAACCGGTTCCGTTCTGGCAGTGTATATTGTTGCGTATATTTCGCTGTCTCTTTGGGTAGCCGCTGTTTCTGTTTCGATTACCACGGCTCTTTGGTTTATTTTGGCAATTCAGAAGTATTTGATTTTTCGAAGAAAATCCAGTTGACCTTTGTTGTGTTTGATTCTACGGTAGATTGTTGTGCCACCCGCGTCGCCAAACTTCCGTAGGGAGAAAATTGCAAGATTAAGAAGATATACCAAAATTGAACGATCGTTCAATTTCTGTATGAATCATCCGTGAGGATACTCTTGCTTTTTGACTAGTTTTTTTGTAGGCTGGGTGCAGTAGAAATCGCTGCAAGGAGGTAAACAAGAATGAGGGCGATTCGTATCACCAGAGTGCCTGCTGGTGAAGCTCCACTAGAAATAAGACAGGCATGGGTCGGCTGCGTTCTCCCAGTCCAATTCAGTAGGCGTGACGAGGGCAAAGGCGTACTTACCGAGAAACCTGAGATTAACGATTGGCACTTTGTCCCCTGGGAGCGAGCGGTAGAAGCACTTTCTGCCCAAGGGAAGGCAGGGGCCGCTGAATGGTGGCGAACTGTACCTGTCCGAGATGATTACCTTCTTTTCCATCGGGCAGACTGTGAAGAAACTACTCCTGACTAATTTCTTCGTTTTCTGCTTGTAGGCAGTGTGGAGTGCGCGGTGCGGTGATTGCCATCTCACCGCCTTTTTTTAGTGATACAAAAAATGTACAATACCAATATGAAAAGGTTTCTGGTGATTTCGCCCCATCCGGATGATTTGGATTTTGCGTGCGGAGGAACCATGGCAAAGCTGATACAGGAAGGGAACAAGGTAGAGCAACTTATCGTGTCTGACGGCTCTAAAGGAAGCCACGCGATAGGCATTGATGGGAAACGACTAAAAACCATACGACAAAAAGAACAAAGAGCTGCGGCAAAAGTTCTTGGAGTGAAGAACGTATACTTTCTCGGAGAAATTGATGGGGAAGTTGAGAATACAAAGAAACTGCGCAAGAAACTTGTAGAAATGATTCGCACAATAAAGCCCGATGTGGTGATGAGTTTTGATCCAGGCGCACTCCATCGTTTTGATTTTCCTCCTCGTTCCCACCGCGATCACAGGCAGGTTGCAGAAGCAGTGTTCGACGCGGTGTATCCTGCGGTAGGGAACAGGTCATTCTTCCCGGAACTGTTGAAGAAAAAGCTTTTTCCCCATACAGTGGAAGAGGTGTGGTTTTTTGCTCCAGAGAAACCCAATAAGCTTGTTGATATCAAGAAGTTTATGGATAAAAAGATCAAGGCCCTCCTCTCTCATAAAAGCCAGATCAAAGATCCGAACGCGCTTATTTCACGCATACAGAAGATGCCGCGAGAAACTTTTAGGGTGGTTAAGCTCACTTGACTGGCTTTCTTGCTTTATTTAAGCTATACTTACTTGTAGGAATAAGGGTAAAGGTCGGCTCAATTGAAAATTGATAACTGAAAATTGAAAATTGTTCTATGGCAACTCAAGGATATTGCGTAAAGTGCAAAGCGAAAAGAGATATGAATGGCGAGAAAGAAGTGACTATGAAGGGAAAGGGAGGCAAAACAAGGAGAGCGATGACCGGCACTTGCCCCAAGTGCGGCACGAAAATGTTTCGTATATTGGGAGCGAAATAAATGAAATTTTCCAGCCCCGCCCTTCGACAAGCTCAGGGCGGGGTTTTGGCTTTTTTGCTCTTTCTCAATTTCGTTGCGTGGAAAGAGGTTTTAAAGGCAGGGGAGTACACGGTTTCATTTTTTGATGTTGGGCAGGGTGACGCGATATTGATTGAAACCCCGTTGGGCCGGCAGATTTTGATTGACGGAGGCCCAGACAAAACCATTCTCGAAAAACTGGGCAGTAAGCTCCCTTTCTGGGATAAAACCATTGATTTGGTGCTTTTGTCGCATCCCGCTTCAGATCATGTGACAGGGTTGATAGGAGTGCTTGAAAAATATAAGGTGCATACCATTGTATGGAACGGAATCGAGAAAGACACGCAGGTATTCAAACAATGGAAGGAGGGCGTGCAAAGGGAAGGGGCGCGCGTTGTGATTGCCGACGCTCCACAGAACATTGCAGATATAGAAATCTTATATCCATTTGAATCGCTTCAGGGTAAGAAATTTGCAGATGATAACGACACTTCGATCATTGCAAAATTTCATACAATTTTGTTCATGGGCGACGCAACTTTTAAAACAGAAAAAGCGCTTCTTGATGCGGGCGCAGATATTGATTCCGGTGTTTTAAAGATTGGCCACCACGGGAGCAAAACATCAAGCTCCCGAGCGTTTATTGAGGCGGTAAGTCCCGAAATCGCAGTGATTCAGGCGGGGAAAGACAATCAGTACGGCCACCCTCACCAGCAAACCCTTGAAACACTTGCAAAATATGGTATAGAGATTAGGAGAACAGACCTCGAAGGCGACATAATCTTTCATATTCGGTAAGCTATTCGTATCATTCGCATGAATTCGTAAATTAGCATTGCATTTCTATGCATCCAAAAGAAGAAAAAACAGTTGTCATCGTAAAGCCCGACGGCGTAAAAAGGGGATTGGTCGGAGAGATTGTTTCCCGTTTGGAGAAAAGGGGATTGAAAATCATTGCCCTGGAAATGTTCACTGCAACCAAAGAGCAGATCGACGGCCACTATCCCAAAGACGAGGCGTGGATTTCGCGCGTCGGCTCAAAAACCCTTGCGAACTATGAAAAATACGGCTGGGACGCGCAAAAAGAATTGGGCACCGCAGATCCTCTAAAAATCGGCACCATGGTTCGGGCATGGCTTGTTGGCTACATGACGTCAGGCCCCTTGGTAAAAATGGTGGTAAAGGGCGTGCACGCGGTTGACATGGTGAGGAAAATCGCAGGCAACACCATGCCTGCTGCCGCAGAGATGGGAACCATCCGGGGCGATTTTTCTGTTGACGACGCAACCATTGCAAACCGCGACAAACGGGCCATTCACAATCTCGTGCATGCTTCTGAAACCCCAGAGGAGGCGCAGCACGAAATAGAGTTTTGGTTCGCTCCCGAAGAAATCCACGACTACAAGCGCGCCGAGGAAGACATCATGTTTTAAGCCGTTGAGCAGCTTGACTCATGCTCTTGAGGATGGGGTATAATGAGGGAGGCCCTGCTTGCTTTCTTTCTGGCATACATTTTTTTCGGGAGATTTGTTTCGTGAAGGCCTTGGCTTTCGCGAGCTATTACCCACCTGGATTATTCCCAGAAAAGAAAGGACGCAGGGCGGGAGCCCGCCCAAGGCGGATTGCCGCTCTGCGTTCTTCATGAATATATTTCAACATATTCTCAACCGTTCTCTTGCTCACGTAACGCGTTTTAGTTCCAAGCCCCAGCATTTCCAAGAGAGCGTGGCAGAGCACTCTTTTTTTGTTGCGTACATTGCAACAATCATGTGCGAGCTTTTGGAAAAAGATGGCGAAAAAATCGACAAAGAAAAAGCCATTGAGATGGCCTTGGCGCACGACATGGAAGAAATGTTTTCAGGAGACATTCTCGGACCTTTTAAGCATAAGTTGCCTGAAGTGTCTGTGGCCATCCGTACACTCAATCAGGAAATGATCAAAGAAGTGTTTGCGGATCTGCCCCAAGACCTTGCGCGCCATTTTATTTCTCTCTGGGAGGAAGAAGGTCAGAGACAAACAACAGAAGCCCAAATCGTGAAAGTAGCAGATACGCTTTCGCTCATCGCAAAGTGCGCAGAGGAAGTGAAAGTCGGCAACACGTTTTTCCAGGAGATGTATGAATCCCAGTTGAAATTGCTTCAGAACTACAATGCCGAGTGGTGGGAAAAGATTAAAAATCAGATACTAAATACTAAATACTA
>JACOVR010000042.1 GCA_016177245.1 Candidatus Wildermuthbacteria bacterium
CACCCCCTCCACCACCGCCTTTCACCCCCGAAGCCCCGCCTCCGCCACCCCCCGCCCCTGAAAAGCCGCCGGTGGCTAAGCGATCTTCATCTGTCCCCTGGCCATCTCAAGATTTATGAACTCTGGAGGGATCGTGTTATAATGATAGTGGTTGAAAGAATCAACTAAAGCACATACACAAAAAGACGAAAAGGAGGAGGGGCCATGGCAAAAATTAGCGTGCCAAAAACAGATCGCGCACAGGGCCCCACGGCCCTGCTTATCCCACCCATGGAAGAAATCGCATTCGAGGAACAACGGATACTCCATACTTTTGCACTCCCTTTCATGTGGGCTCTGATCGTATGGGTGATGGCCAAAAAAACTTTGTTCGGCGTCAAACCAGTAACGAATACCTTCTGGTTTGACGGGGTAAGCCCTATTTGTCGTCAAATCAAGGAGGGTGCGGCCACCTGGCAAGCCCTTTACCTTATCTACAACCACCTCTTTGGAGTTTATGGACGAGTAACAGATTTCTGGCTAAGCATGCGGAATGCACAAGCTGTCCGGAACCGGAAGAAATTGGTGACGTCAGTCCTCATCTACCATCTTTTAGGTTTTCCTAAGGATGAGAATGTGCGCATTCTTTCTCTTGCAAGTGGGTCAGCGCAGAGTATAGTAGAAACTCTCAAAACCCTAAAGGAGAGGGGGAGAAAAGCGGAAGCAGTGCTGGTAGATATCGATCATCACGCGCTCAATCACAGCGCAAAACTCGCCCAGAGTCACGGAGTCGAAAAACAGATTACATTGGTAGAACTCGACATCCGTGATCTCCTTAGACCTGAACGATCATTGACTGGCACGTTCAATGTTGTAGAGATGGTCGGCTGGCTCGAGTACGACAAAGATAGGCGAGTCGAAAACCTTCTTCGGCGAGTTCGATCGCTCATGGCGAAAGATGGGGTTCTTATCACCGGTACAATCGATAAAAATCCGGAGCGGTGGTTTCTCCATTGGGTTATCGATTGGAAGATGATCTACCGAAGCAAGGAAGCTCTCTTAAAACTCCTACAGAAAGCTGGATTTATCGAGAGCGATTTTGCAATCGTGACAGAACCTCAGGGCATCTTTCACATAGCTGTCTGTCGCAAGTCATTGTAAGGTCCCAGTGGCAATGGTAAAATATACCAAAGTTGCTGGGATTTTTTTTGAATCACTTCCTCATGCTATTTTTCTCAATTTCTGCTCTTGTAAACGCTATAACGAGTATTTCCCTCGGTATTTTCGTATATTTCCAAAATCCTAAAAAAGAACTCAACAGATACTTTGGTTTGTTCGCAATCAGTGTTGCGCTCTGGAGCACGGGATATTTTGCCTGGCAAAATGCAAGGGATGTAGAGACCGCAATAATCTTAATCCGTATTCTTATGTCGGGCGCAATACTGATCCCGGTGTTTTATTTCCACTTCGTCATCACCCTTGTTGGACTAACCCAAAAACTGCGCATCATTCTCGTGGTCGGATATCTGTTTATCTTTCTTTTCGTTCCCGTAACATTTTTTACGGATCTTCTTATCCGGGGAGTTGCTTGGAAACTCTGGTTCCCATTCTGGCCTCAGCCGGGCGTTCTATTCCACATGTTTCTATCAGTGTTCTTGGCATACGCAGCATACAGTTGGTATGTTTTGATCGGGGCAATACGGAATGCCAAAGAACCAACAAGCAAGAATCAGCTTCTCTATGTATTTTGGGGGACTCTCATCGGTTTTCTTGGAGGATCAACAAACTACTTTTTGTGGTATGACATTCCTATCCCGCCGATAGGAAACTTTGCAGTCGCAATTTATGTTGCCATGATTGCGCTCGCGATATTAAAAACCCGTTTATTTGACATTCGCGTCTTCTTAACTCAACTACTTGTAGTAACAATCTCTGTGCTTCTTTTTATCAATCTGGTTCTATCTCAAACAATGTTTGAGTATTTCTGGAAAGGAAGCATACTACTCGCCTTCACGGCAGCGGGTTACTTACTTATCAAAAGCGTGCTCAATGAGATCAAAATACGGGAGGAACTTCAGGGTGCATACGAACAATTGGCGCGGCTTGATCGGGCGAAATCGGAATTTTTGTCGATTGCCTCCCATCAACTGCGCGCTCCGCTTACCGCGGTCAAAGGATATCTTTCACTTTTGCTGGAGGGAACTTATGGATCGGTTTCAGACAAACAAAAAAAACCGCTCGCCAGCATGTACGAATCCAATGAGCGGCTTATTCGGCTGGTCAACGACCTTTTGAATCTGTCGCGCATTGAATCTGGAAGAATTGAAATGAACTGGCAGCAAAGCAACATTGAAAAAGTCACCCGCAACGTTCTGGAAGAACTTAAGATAAAGGCAGAGGAGAAAGGCCTTGCCCTCAACTTTGAAAAACAGGAAGCCCAGATTCCTCCCATTCGCATGGACGCCGACAAAATCCGCAACGCAATTCTCAACCTTGTAGATAACGCGATTAAATACACCCAGACGGGAAACATAACCGTAAAATTGAAAATTGTCTCCCTGGGGGAGATCCCCCAAAAGGGGAAAAATTCAAAATTAAAAATTGAAATAACCGACACGGGAGAGGGAATGACCAAGGAAGAAATGCAAAAACTCTTTGAGAGTTTTTCAAGGGGTGTTGCCGGATCAAAGCTTTGGACCGAAGGGGCGGGGCTCGGCCTCTACATCGCAAAACGATTTGTCCAGCTTCATGGCGGCAAAATCTGGGCGGAATCGGAAGGTAAAGGGAGGGGGAGTACCTTTTTCATTGAACTTCCGCTACAATAGAGAAACCTATGAAGCGGACATTTACTGCGGAAACCCCGTTGCAAAAGGGAAATAAGGTGAACATTGCAGGATGGGTTCAGACAAGGCGCGATCACGGGAAGATCGTTTTTATTGATGTGAGGGATATGAAGGGAGTGGTGCAGGTGGTATGCACAAACGAACTTGCAAAGGAATTGAGGCCAGAATGGGTGGTTGAAATCGAAGGAACGGTGAAAGAGAGACCCGACGCGATGAAAAATCCTGCCATCGAAACCGGCGGTATTGAAATTGCCGCAGAAAAAATCACCGTGTTCTCAAAAGCAAAAACGCTTCCCTTCGCAATAGACACGGATGGATACGAAATAGGGGAGGAACATCGCCTCAAGTATCGGTATCTCGATTTGCGAAGGCCGCGCCTGAAACGAAATCTTATTCTCCGCAACCGCGTCACCCAGCTCATCAGAGAGTTTATGCTCGAAGAGGAGTTCGTGGAGATTGAAACACCCATCTTAACAAAATCAACGCCCGAGGGAGCGCGCGATTTTGTTGTTCCTTCCCGTATGTATCCTGGAACCTTTTACGCCCTGCCGCAAAGCCCGCAGCAATACAAACAACTCTTGCAGATTGCGGGATTTGAACGATATTTCCAGATTGCGCGCTGCTTTCGCGACGAAGACCCCCGGGCCGACCGGCAACCAGAATTCACCCAACTCGACCTTGAGATGAGTTTTGTGGAACAAGAAGATATTTTAGATTTGACGGAACGTCTCTATGTTTCCCTTGTAAAAACCGTGTTCCCTGAAAAGAAAATTCAGCAAGTTCCTTTCCCCCGGATTCCCTATAAAGAAGCGATGAAAAAATGGAAATCTGATAAACCCGATATACGAAAAAATAAAAACGATCCAAACGAACTTGCTTTCGCGTTCATTGTTGATTTTCCCATGTTTGAATGGAAAGAAAAGGAAAAGCGCTGGGACGCTGTTCATCATCCCTTCACTAAAATCCGAAATCCCCGCCCGACTTCGCCTGGGCAAAGTCCAGGCGGGCGGGCGAAATCCGAAATCCGAAAAGAAAACGCGAAAGATCTGCTTGCGCAACAGTATGATTTAGTATTGAATGGATTCGAAATCGGCGGAGGATCAATCCGTGAAACAGATCCGGAAATTCTTGAGACCGTGTTTGAAATCATGGGCCATACAAAAGAGGAAACCAGAGAAAAATTCGGACATCTCCTCGAAGCGTTTGAATACGGCGTTCCGCCCCATGGCGGCAACGCTCCGGGCATCGACAGATTTATTGCGGTAGTTCTCAACGAACCTTCCATCAGAGAAGTAATCGCCTTTCCGAAGACAGGTGACAGTCGAGACCTCATGATGAATAGTCCCAGTGAGATCGCGCCAACACAGCTTAAAGAACTTCATCTACGAAATGACGCAAAACCTTAAAATTCTCATTGCCGCATTTTTTTTAAGCATCCCGTTGTGGTTGGGGTTAAACACTGCCTACTCTGAACTCAACAGATCGTCGGAGACGCTTGCCGCCCAAATTCTCCAGCCAAAACTTGTAGAAGTACTGCAACCGCAAACTCCTCAAAAACAAAACAACGCAGAAGAACTTTCGATCCAGGGGAAGGCTGCGCTTTCTGCGTTTGTGGATCAGCAGGGAAATATAAAAATTCTGTATGAAAGAAATGCGACTCACTCTCTTCCCATTGCGAGCTTAACAAAACTCACGAACGCGGTTGTGACACTCTCCTACGCATCCCCCGACCAGAAAGTTACCATCACGAAACAAATGATCCAAAAGCCGGAAACCTTTGGGGATTTAAAAATAGGGGAGGAGCTTTTTGTGAAAGACCTGCTTTACTCAATGCTCATTGAATCTTCCAATGATGCGGCCGCCGCGCTTGCAAGCGTGGTCGGAGGAGAAGAGGCATTCGTGCGGTTTATGAATCTTTACGCCTCCCAACTCGGATTGGAACAGACATTTTTTGCGGATGTGGCGGGTATTGATCCTAATGTTCCTGACGGAAGCATCAGCAGATCGAGCGCAATGGATCTTGTAAAACTTGCAAAGTTCATTACAAAGCAATACCCTGAAATTTTTGAAATTCTCACAATCTCTTCGTTTGATTTATACTCTCCCGACGGCACATTCCACCATCGGATGAAAAACACGAATGAACTTTTGGTGACGAACGGCTGGCCCACAAAAGTGTTGGGCGGGAAAACCGGCTGGACCCCAATCGCAAAGGGCTCTCTTTTGGTGGTGCTCGAAAGTCCTGCCTCGCCTCCGGGCGGGCCCGACAAGAAAGGATACCTCGTCAATGTGGTGCTTGGATCTGAAGATCGATTTGGAGAAATGAAAAAATTGGTGGACTGGGTATTCGAATCGTATGTTTTCTGACGTTTCTCTCAACGTTATCAAACTTGGAATGATGGGAGCTGCTGCGTTTTTGTTTGGATTCCTGCTCGCGCCCCCCTTCGCCAATTTTCTATACACGCACAAACTCTGGAGAAAAAAGGTGAGAACCCAGGCCTTAGGCGGGGGAGAAGTCCCGTTTTTTCAGAAATTTCATGCAGAGGGAGAAACAGGGACTCCGCGTTTTGGCGGAGTTTTGGTGTGGCTTATACCGCCCCTTTTGGCTCTTTTCTTCTGGCTTTTAAGTTTCACTGAAACGGAACTGTTTGAAAAACTTAATTTTCTCTCGCGATCGCAGACGTGGCTTCCGCTAGCCACGTTGCTCGCGGCTTCTGCGGTTGGATTTCTCGACGACCTTGCGCAGGTTGTGAATGTGCGGGGATTAAACAAATACATCGGAGGCGGACTTGAATTAAAATACCGGTTTGGCGCTGTTTTTTTGATCGCGCTGGTGGGCGCGTGGTGGTTTTACTACAAACTCGGCTGGACAACTTTTCATGTGCCGGGTGTCGGGGATTTTGATATTGGGTTATGGTATATCCCTTTGTTTATTCTTGTGATGCTTGCAACCTACAGCGGGGGAGTGATCGACGGTTTAGATGGACTTGCAGGAGGCGTATTCGCATCTATCTTTACCGGTTACGGCATCATTGCGTTCGCAAGAGACCAATTCGATCTTGCAACGTTTTCGTTTGCGATTGTGGGCGCGCTGCTCGCGTTTTTGTGGTTTAATATTCCTCCTGCACGATTTTATATGGGTGAAACCGGCATTATCGGGCTCACCGCCACGCTCACGGTTGTCGCTTTTCTTACCGATTCTGTCGCTGTGCTGCCCATCATTGGTTTTTTGCTGGTGCTGGAATCTGGTTCGGTGATTATTCAGCTTCTTAGTAAAAAGTTCCGTAAAAAGAAAATTCTGCTTGCCGCCCCCATTCACCACCATTTCGAAGCCAAGGGCTGGCCCCACTACAAAGTCACCATGCGTTTCTGGGTTATTGGAGTCGTCATGGCAATCGCGGGAGTCGCAATCCGTCTGTTCGGCTGAAAAATAACTGATTGACAAAAAATCCAAGGAGCAATAGAATATAAATTAGTTTGGTCAAAGGAGATCACAATGTCATCTCTAACAGCAAGGGGTACCGTTGGACTTGTAGCCTCGGACATCTTCCCCGCACTACTCTCTGTGCTTGTACGAGATAATAAAGAGGGAATGCTCACCGTCTTCGTTCTAAGGACGGGGGAAACACTCCAAATCCCGAGAAAGGAATTCCGGCCTTTACCCATTATCCTTAATCCGGATGAGGTCGAGGTCGCGGAGGCCATGCGCAAAAAAGATCCAACAGCTATTCGAGATCTCCTCTTGGTAAAACTTATCGAAGAACTAGCAACGCTCCGCTCTAGGGGCCGTCCATACGCATAACAGCGAGCTCAGTGCACTTAGCTTGTAGGTGCACTTTTCTATTGGAAAAAGTGAAA
>JACOVR010000049.1 GCA_016177245.1 Candidatus Wildermuthbacteria bacterium
ACCTGAATCTCCATTTCGAGTTCTGCCTGTTTTGAGGTGAGGGTCGCAATGTGAATGTCTTTGTTCACAAGCTCAAGCTGGGGAGGAAGTTCAAAATCAGATCCCTTGATCTCTTTTTCTCCTTTCACCTTTAGGGATGCGGTCTGCGGTTCTGTTGCAAAAAACTTAAAACGCATCTGCTTGATGTTGAGAAGAATTGAGATCACGTCTTCCTGTACCCCTTCAATGGTGGTGAATTCGTGGGACGCATTTTTCATTTTTACCTTGGTGACGGCAGCGCCCTCAAGGGAAGAGAGCAGTACCCTCCTCAAGGCGTTCCCAAGCGTCACTCCATATCCCGGATATAATGCTTCAATCTCAAAAATTGCCTTGCTACCTTTTTTCTCTACTACTGTTGCTGGCTTTGATAAAGGAATCATAAGATATTATCGTGAGTAGAACTCAAATACGAGCGGAATATCGACGTTTAATGAAAGATCTTGAACCTGCGGAAAGCGTATAATTTTTGCGCTCCCCTGTTCCCTGTCTAACTCAATCCATGCAGGAGGGTTATATTTTTTAATACGCAGCATGGCATTTTTAAAAAGAATGTTTTGCTTTGAAGAAGGATGAATAGATACCGTGTCTCCCTCTTCAACCGTATGAGAAGGGATGTCCATGATTTTTCCATTCACCACAATATGGCCATGGCCCACCATTTGACGCGCCTGCGAACGCGTTTCTGCCAATCCCATTCTGAATACCGCGTTATCGAGGCGACGTTCAAGCTGTTCCATGAGAAGTTCTGACGTATCTTTCCCAAGGCGGCGCCCGAGCACCTCTTTGACGTACCGCTTAAACTGGCGTTCCTTAAGATTGTATTCCCGCCTCAGCTCCTGTTTTGCCATGAGCTGCCTCGCATATTCAGAAGGAGGGCTTGTCCTTCGTTTTCGTACAACACCTTTCTGCATATGATTACACCCGTCTTACCTTTGGGGGTTGGGGGCCATTATGGGGAATGGGGGTAACATCTCTGATTGCCTTAATCTCAATATCCTTTGCGCCAAACGACCGCAACGCAGAATCCCTTCCTGCGCCCACTCCCTTCACAAATATTTCAACTTTTCCGATTCCTTTTTGCTGGGCAAGCTGGAACAGGGCATCGGCAACTTTGGAAGCCGCAAAGGGAGTGGATTTTTTAGTCCCCTTAAAACCAATCGCTCCTGCGCTTACTTGCGCAACAACGTTCCCCGATGCGTCGGTTAAAGACATAATGGTATTGTTATACGAAGAAAATACATAGATCCGCCCCTCTCGCATTTCTCTTGAGGGCGCAGAAACCGGAACTTCCTTCAATACTTCTCTTTCAACACCGCCTTTTTGTGCAATTCTTTTTTTACCCATATTAGGTTGGAGACGCGGGCGGCTTGCGGCCAGAACCCATTGTTTTCCGTACGTTTCCCTTTACGGTGCGCATGTTTGTTTTTGTTCGCTGGCCGCGCACCGGAAGTTTTTTCATGTGTCGAAGGCCTCGCCACGCGCCAATATCTTTTAGGCGCTTGATGTTTGCCGCAACCTCCCTGCGCAAGTCGCCTTCGACTTTATAATTTTTTTCGATTATTTCTTTGATCCTGTTCAACTCCTCTGGCTTTAACTGGGACGCCTTCTTTTCAAAGGGAATGCCTGCCTGCGTTAAAATTTTTGAGCTCAAAGGACGGCCTATCCCCTTTACATAGGTGAGAGAAATCCATATGTTTTTGTTATCTGGAATTGTGGTTCCTGCAATACGCGGCATACAAAACAAAAAATTATCCCTGGCGCTGCTTATGTTTTGGATTCTTGCAAATCACGTAGAGAATACGCTTTCGCTTCACCATCTTGCAATTATTGCAAAGTTTTTTCACAGACGATCGTATCTTCATATTATTTGATTCGGTAAATGATTCTTCCTTTGGTTTGATCGTAGGGACTGAACTGAACCTGAACCCGGTCTCCCGGCAGCACCCTTATTTTATGGATGGCGAGCTTCCCCGAAAGATAGGCAAGGATTTCTTGCCCGTCGTCGAGCTTAACACGAAACTTCAAACTCGGCAAGGCCTCCTGCACTTGCCCTTCCTTGACAAGGTCTCCTCTTGCAGAATGGTTCATTGTGATCCAAACACTGCGTGAATGCGAATGTTCGCAGGGTCGGCGGGAATACGAGAAAGCCAAAAAGGAAACAGGGAAATCTGAAATTGGGAGATTGTCTCATCGCGAGAAAGGATGGCAAATGCAGCTGACTTCTGCTCCCCTTGGATTCTTGAGCGCAACGCATCCTCGTCTTGGTGTTGATACGAAGTTCCCTGCGCGGAAACTGAAAGAGCGAGATTCCCTTCAGAAAGTTTTTCGAGTTCGTATGTGAAGGTAATGCTTTCGTCGCGTAGGCGTTCTTCTCCTTCCAAGAAATTTTTCAGGCCATCTTGCACCACTGCTGCAAGATCATTTTCTTGAAAGACCGTTGCAGACGCCTTCACCATGCCCGCCACGCTGACCTGCTCGAGTTCCGCGCCTTCTCCCACCAACGCATCAAGGGTTGCAACCCGTGTCTCGAGAACATTTTCGTCTAACGTATAGGGCAAACTCACAAGTTGTATAATTTTTTCTCTTGCCGTGTTTTCTAGGTCTTTCTGAATCTGTGCTTTCGCCTGTTCAATATCAGATCCTGTCACGACCTTGATTTCGCTTTTTGAACCTCCAGACATGCGCTGAAAAGATTTCCCGTACACAAGCGTGTAGATGGGAGATCCTACCAGTCCCGGAAGAGAAAAGTTGGAAGGTTCAATGTTGTATTGTTCTCCCGGTTCTGCTGCCGCAACTTTCACATCGGTAAATCCTCCCGCAGGAATCGTAACTCGTTCTGCAGAACGAAACAGCATGCTCTCCTCTGAAAGAAACCGGGTGGTGGAAACCAAAATTTGCGTTCTCGACTGATTGTTAAACACCCGGATGACGCCTTCGGATTTGGTTTCTTTGATTTTCGTTCCTGAAGCAGGGTACATGGAGGTTTTAGAAACCTCCTGACTGAGCACTTTCCCGGGAATGGTCTTATTTTCAAGATCGACTTGGGAACTGCCCGGGAGAACCCGTATCTCTTCTTGGAGAGAAAGCGTCCGTGCGCGAGGAGAGATTGTAACGACTGCGGAGGCAAAGAAAAAATGAGCTACTCCTGCCCCAAGAAGTAAGAGCACTGCCGCGAACAGGAAAAAAACAGGGGCGCGAAAAGAAAACACCCTTCTCTTCGGTTGAGGAAGTTGGAAGCGTTCTGGCGGCGGAAGACTTTCCTGTTTTGGTGCGGGCGGAGCAATATCAATCATTTTACGAAGGTTGTTGCGATAAAACATACAGCGCGAAAAGTAATGGAGTGTATTGGGGATTGGTAAGCTGGTTAAGGTTTGAAATTTCCCAGAGATCCTTGGGGCAAAGCACGGAAACGAAGTACTCTTTTTCAAACTCTTCTTTAATTTCCCCAAGCGCTGCGCCTCCCCCGAAAAGAAAAATGGTTTGGGGAAGAAATGTTTCTGACAGACGCAGCCTCTCTGTAATCATTGTAACGAACTTTTGGGTTTCGGGCAAGAAAAGGGCTCTGATGCGCCCCTGGTCTTCAAGAGAAAGCATCCCCATGCCGTACCGTTCTTTCATTGCTCGCGCGCTGTCTCTCCTCATCCCGAGTGCTTGGGTCAATACGTGAGTAAAAATATCTCCCCCAAACGGCAACTCCTCAACAGAAGCAAGCTGCCCGGACGCTGCAACGATCAGGTGAGTGGTCTTGTCTCCTATATCGATGAATATCCCTTCCTTGTGCCGTGAATTCACAAACCGATAGATCCCTTCGGCCTCCGAAATAAAGAATGGCGGGGGCAGACGATGAAATCGAGGAATCGCTTCCCCGATTTGTGCATACGATTTGAAAACAAAGCTCACCAAGAGCCGAACGGATACCTCCTTGCCTCGGAACCCCAAAAGGCGGGGAACAGAATATCCGTCGATTGTCGTCTCCATGAAATGGAGATCGCGCAAAAGCAAATCCTGCCTGACTATTCCGAACTGGGAAGCAACGGTTTGCAAAAGAGAATCTTGAACATATGCCTTGATTGCCTTCAGGGTGAATGCATATTCCTCTTGAGAGATGGCTTCTTTCGCATGGGCGCGGGTATATGCATATTCTGTGACTCTTGTTTTCATCACGCTTGGGGAAAAAGTCACCAACACTCGCAGCGGCGTGCCTTGCTTTTGCAGGGTCGCGCCAGATTCTCCCAGAAGCTTCCATATACGCTCAAACGGTTGATGCCAGAAGATCTCATTGAGTTCTTCCATTCCCCAAAGAACTGCGCGAACCCTGTCCCCTTCTTTTTCGCACAACGTAAATTTTAAAAACAAGTCGCCAATATCTAACGCAAAAATTGTTTCTTTCATAGAAAAGCTGCTCGTATTCTTCGAGTGCCCGCGCTTACCCCTTCTTCTTTCATAATTTTCACGCGGCCGATCTCGGCGGTATGGCCCACATGCGGACCCCCGCAGAATTCGCGCGAAAACACTTCCCCGGTTTTTTCGTCGACCACGGAGTACACCTTGACCCTTGAAGGATATTTTTCTTTGGGTGAATATAAAGCTCCGGTTGCTCTCGCTTCTTCAAAAGGCATCTCCCGAAATTCCACATTGAGGTCACCCTCGATTGCCCCGTTCAAAACCTGCTCAACATCGCGTATTTCGTCGGGCGTGAGCTTCCTGGGAAAAGTGAAATCAAAACGGGTGCGCTCTGCGGTGATGTCAGACCCTGCCTGACGAACGCCGTCGCCCAGCACCTTGCGCAAAGACGCCTGCAGCAAATGCGTTGCGGTGTGCAGACGCGTAACAATTTTGAGTTCTTCCTCGTTGGCTGCCTTGAGTTCTCCCGTGTCAAGCAACAGTCCGTGTCCGCCAAACTTCCGCTCTCTTCCTGCGCGCGAGATCTCCTGATGTTTTGCGAATTCTTTTTCAAAATCATCTCGTGTGAGCGACTGCGCCCTGGTTCCGCCAAATTCCTTCGTGACTTCAAATGGGACGCCGAAGCTTTGGTACATTTGAAAAGCAACGGGCGCAGTAATGACATTCATTTTTTCTATTTCCTTCACCCCCTGTTCAAGCGCCTTCTGAAATTTTTCTTTCTCATTACGAAACTCCTGCAAAATCACATCTTCCTTCAATTCCGAATATGGCATTCCGTAGAGTTGAACCACCCTCTGCAATATCGATTCCGCTTCATATCCGTACGCAATAACTCTCCTCATGAGACGGCGCAGAATGTATCCTGCTCCCTTATTTGACGGACGCACGCCGTCTGAAATCAAAAATGCGATTGCCCTTGCATGGTCTGCGATAATCCGTTTTTTGCGCTCGTCTGCGACATCGGAAAGCAATGAAAGCAACGGTTCGAACAAATCGGTTTGAAAAATGCTCTGTTTCGCCTGCGCGACCATTGCCAAGCGTTCCAACCCCATGCCCGTATCCACGCCCGGAGTTTTCAGGTTTTCAAGCGTGCCATCGGACCTGCAGTAGTATTCGTTAAACACAATGTTCCAAATTTCTGTGTTTGCGATATAGATTTCGGTGGTTGGGCCGCACGGACCTTCCTTGCCGGTCGGACCCCAAAAATTATCGGCTCTGCCCGCTTTTTTTATCTCAACAAACGAATCTACGCCCTTCCATATTCGCGCAGATTCGTCGTCTGCTGGAACCTGCTCATCGCCCTCAAATACGGTAACATACTGAATAGTGAGGCCGAGCTCTTTAGTTAAAAAATCGTGCGCATATGCGATTGCCTCCTGCTTAAAATACCCACCAAAAGAAAAGTTGCCCAGCATCTCAAAAAAAGTGAGGTGCCGTTCATCTCCCACTTCGTCAATATCAGAAGTGCGAAAACTCTTTTGTATAGAGGCGGTGTTGAATGAACCAAAATCTTTCATCGGGTCTGCCTTGCCTACAAAATAGGGTTTAAACTGCTGCATTCCTGCGGTCGTGAGGAGCACGGAAGGATCATCTGGAATCAAAGAAGAGGAGGGCACAACGGCATGCCCCCTCTCCTTGAAAAAGTTCAGGTACTTTTCTCGAATCTCCTTGGAGATCATACAGAAATTCTATCAAAAAAATAAGATTACCTCAAGCAGAAAGACATACATCCAATTCACCGCCAACATCCTACTAACGTCTAATTAAAGCCATGGCTACAAATGCACAGCAACTCCTATACTCCAAAAAACTCCCTAAGTTTCTCGTCATGCTCAATAGATTCTACTACCAAAAGACACATCTCCTGTGAGTTCAGCCCAAAAAAATCTCTGAGGATTCCCATTTCGGCTTTGCAGTCAAATGCATGCACCCATACGCTTTTTTGAAAAAGAAAAAAGTTCAGCTCCTTCAACTTTCCTCGCAAGGCCTCCCGATACGATCTTTTTTCATGCGCGATATCAAAAAGTAAAACACGCCACATGCCGTCCCATTTCTTTGGCCGCGCGATACGCAAATCATTAATCTGCAGGATTCCCGCCTTTTTCTTCCCTTCTTTGGTAAGTGAAATATATACTTGTTTATTACTGCGATTAATCTCAAGCAGTCCCCTCTTTCTAAAGGATGAGAAGGTGTCTTGGATTTTACGCTTTGGATATTTTTTTAGT
>JACOVR010000046.1 GCA_016177245.1 Candidatus Wildermuthbacteria bacterium
AAATTGATTGAAAATTAAAATTTGAAAATTTGTGCAAAAAATAATCCCTGCGATTCTTACCTCCGACCCTGCTGATTTGCGTACAAAGCTCACGCTTTTCAAGGGACAAAGCAACTGGCTCCATATTGACATTATGGACAACAAGTTTGTTCCGAATGTTTCCGTGAATCTGTTTGAACTTGGCGAGGCCTCCCAGCATTTCAATCTGGAAATTCATCTCATGGCGCAGAACCCCATTTCCTATTTTGAGGATTGCAAAGAGATCGGCGCGAAAAGAGTTGTGTTTCACTACGAGGCAGAGAGCGATGTTGAGAAGGTGAAAAAAGAAGCAGAGAAACACGAATTTCAGCTTGGCCTTGCGCTTAATCCCTCTACGGGTGTCCAGCCGCTCGCGGTTTTCAGAAACATTCTTGATTCCGTGCTTTTGATGGGAGTGGAGCCAGGCGCGCAAGGCCATGAATTTGTTCCCTCCACATTGTTGAAAGCACAGGAAACAAGAAAACTTTGCCCCGATCTTTTGCTTGGAGCAGACGGCGGCATTGGCGAAGAAAATATAAAAGCCATGTTTTCTGCAGGCGTTGATTATGCGGTAGTCGGCAGCAAAATCATGAACACCCAAGACCCAGTTGCCGCTTTCAGAAAATTGGAAGAGATGGTACAATAATATAATGGAAAAGCGCAAGCAAAAACTCACCGCGCAGGACATCCAGGACAAGATTTTTCGGAGGATGCGAAAAGCAAAGAAGCTTTTGTTGTCGTCTCAATTTTCGACGTTTCTTTTGGAATTGCATGGACTTTCAAAAGTTGCTCGTTAGCGTAGCAAAGATTTTGAATAAACACGGCATTCCTTATGCAGTGACGGGAGGGTATGCCGTTTCAATCTGGGGGAGGCCTCGAGCGACATTCGATATCGATATTGTGATTGAGCTTTTTCAGCAACAAATATCAGAGCTTGCGGATGCCCTAAGGAGCGTAGCAAAAGTAAGCTATGTTGACGAAAATATGATGCTTGAAGCAATCAGACGCAGGGGAGAGTTCAATTTTATTCACGGAGATTCAGGGATGAAGGTAGATTTTTGGATGAGGAAAGGCGACCCCTTTTCTCGAATGGAGTTTCAACGCCGCGTTCCAGTAAAGATTGAGGGCGTGAAGGTTTATTTTGTATCTCCCGAGGATCTCATCTTGAGCAAACTGCGGTGGTACCAGATAACTCCTTCAAGTCGCCAGCTAGAAGACGTAGAGTCGGTTTTCAAGATTTCAGGCAAGCAGCTCGATAGAACGTATCTTGCAAGCTGGGCAAAAAAACTTAAGGTGTTTTCACTTCTTTCCCCATTTCTTAAAAAATGAAAAAAAAGTACTTCATTATTCTATCGTTCATTGTTCTGCTCATCATCGGCGTGGGAATTTATACTTTGCAACAAAAATTGATTGAAAATGTCGGCCTAGAACAGGCAGTCCCGCAAAAGGTCGTTGATAAGATTGGCAAGCAAGCTTCTGAAGAAGTTGAAGTGCGCGCGATTAGTATTCCAGACGTTGATACCTCCGCTTGGCAAACATATCGTAATGAGGAGTTCGGGTTTGCGATAAAATATCCCGAAGATCGTATTGGCGTGGAAAGAAGTGGGTCGTTTTACATTCATTCTGCAGAGGATGTTTTTGCCGAGCAAAAATGTAGGGAAGGCCTTGAGAAATTGATACGCAGTGGGGTAAACGCCGATTACGGCCCATGTCTATTCGGTATTTTCATCACTGTTCAAAGTGAGGAAGAGTGGATGGAGCAGTATTTAATTGAAACCTCTTATCCATTACCTGCCGTTGAAGGCGTACTTAAACTCAATCGCGATTTTTATCCACCCGCGTTGGTCATTGCAATTCCCGTACCGCAAAGACAAGATAGAGATAGGTTTATTGTATTTGAGGCGTATGATATTTATAGAGAGGATGGATCAAGAGGCGAGAACGGAACCCTTTTGAGACAGGTCCTATCCACGTTTCGGTTTATTGAAAAATGAAACAGGACTACACTATTACAGAACTAGAAAAGAAGGCAAACGAGATCAGACAGGATATTATCAAGTTGCTGGTGAAGGCGGGGTCGGGGCATTCGGCAGGGCCTTTGGGAATGGCGGATGTGTTTGCCGCTTTTTATTTTCGAGTTCTGAAACATGATCCGAAGCGTCCCGCGTGGAAAGAGCGTGATCGGCTCATTCTTTCAAACGGCCATATCTGTCCTGTTCGATACACCGCAATGGCGCATGCAGGATATTTTCCAAAGTCGTGGCTCGCAACTTTCAGGAAGATAAACTCAAAACTCGAAGGCCACCCGTCTTTTAAGAAAATTTCCGCGTTGGAAACATCATCGGGTCCCCTAGGCGAAGGATTGTCGCAGGCCTGCGGGTTTGCCATGGCTGCAAAAATGGACGGCATGCAGCATACGTATCACGTATGGTGCGTGACGTCAGACGCAGAACATCAGGAGGGTATGACATGGGAAGCAGCAATGTTTGCAGGGAAAAACAGGCTGAATAATCTGACCGTGATCATTGACCGCAACAACATTCAAATAGACGGGTACACGGAAGATGTCATGCCCCTGGAGCCCTTGCGGGAGAAATACGAGGCGTTTGGTTGGCATGTCATTGATATGAACGGACATGATATGGCAGAGATTATTTCTACGTTTCAAGAGGCAAAAGCAATTGCAGAGAAACCCGTATGCATCATTGCGCACACCATTCCAGGCAAAGGAGTTTCTTTCATGGAAAAGGATTATAAATGGCACGGAGTTCCTCCGGGTACTGCCATTCCAGGCGAACCTGAAAAAGAAAAACAGGCACAGATCGCATTGCGCGAGCTCCGCACCCTGGGAAAGAAAATTGAAGCAGCAGACCTTGATTAATGAACTATTTTTTGGCAAAAAACTATCTGGATGAAAAGAAGGTAGAGTGGAAGCCCATGCGCGACGGCGCCGGCATTGGCATGGCAGAGCTGGGAGAAACCGCAAAAGACATGGTGGTGCTGGGTGCAGATACCATAGAATCTTCCCGTGCGCATTACTTTGCGAAAAAATTCCCAGAGCGTTTCATTCAGTGCGGCGTAGCAGAGCAGAACCTTATTGGCATCTCTGCCGGTTTGTCGTACCAGGGGAAGGTTCCGTACGCCGTCACCTATGCTCCCTTTCTTATAGGCCGCCCATGGGAGCCCATTCGCACCATTATCGCGTACCCTGAACGGCACGTGGTGTTTGTTTCTTCTCATGCGGGTCTTGCAACGGGCCCCGACGGACCCACTCATCAGATGACGGAAGACATTGCAATAACCCGCTGCCTTCCCGGATTTACCGTGATTGCGCCCGCAGATTATGAACAGGCAAGAAAAGCGGTACAGGCCGCATATTCTCTGAAAGGGCCAGTGTATATTCGCAACGCAAGAGAGAAGACGCCCTTGTTTACCACAGAGAAAACTCCTTTTGAGGTGGGCAAGGCGCAGGTGCTACGAGAGGGGAAAGGCGCCACGCTCATTGGCCACGGATATATGGTCTATCGGTTATTACAAATCGCAGAAGAATTGAAAAAGGAAATCTCCTTGGAGGTTATCAATCTTCACACGATAAAGCCGCTTGACGGAAAGACAATCTTGGCATCTGCAAAGAAAACAGGACGGGTATTCTGCGCAGAAGACCACAATGTTATAGGCGGCATGGGAAGCGCGGTTGCGGAGTTTCTTTCGCAAAAACATCCGGTTCCCATGAAATTCCACGGCGTGCAGGACATATTTGCCGAGTCGGGCTCTGTAAAAGATTTATGGAAAAAGTACGGCCTCGACAAAGCCGGAACAAAAAAAGTACTTCTTGAGTTCCTGAAAAGGTAACAGCCGGACGGCTAGCAATGGTCGTCAGATGTATATAACCTATATTTACGATCGTGAGTATTGATTACATGGAAGATGAAAAATTTAAGAAAGGCGAATTGCTGAAAAAGTTGCTTCGTATAGCCGGCACTGGTTTAATTTTGGGTGCGGCGGTAACGATGCCAGGTATACTTCTTGCGGTAAAACCTTTCTTGCAGAACAAGAAAACTTCGTATCAAGCGCTTTCACGGGCATACAGAATGCTTGTGCGGAAAAAATTTGTTCGCGTGATGAAAAACGGAGATGTATTCAAGCTCGAAATAACCGAGGAAGGGAAACGCCGATACAAGGAATATCAGTTGCACCATGCAATAAAAGATTTGAAAATCTCAGAACCAAAAACGTGGGATCGCAAATGGCATTTGCTCATTTTTGATATTCCCGAGAAGCGCAGGGCAGCGCGTGATGCCTTGAGAAATTTTTTGGGGCATCTTGGATGCTATCAATTCCAGAAAAGCGCGTTTTTGCATCCGTTTAATTTTGAAAACGAAATTGATCTCCTCGCGGATATGTTCCACATCCAAAAATATGTCACGTGTTTCACGATCGATTCAGAAAGAGTCCCGCATGAAGTCGCGTTTCATTTCGCAAAACTGTTATCGGGGTATATCACCTAGGAAAGATAAGGAGGAAAGATAGGGAACCGTGTAAATTAACCCGTACTCACGATCGTGAGGATTGGTTAGGGTTGTGTTTGTTTTGGTGAAATTGTTGTGACGAGTGACACGTGGTATACTGATATAATGGTAAAACCAAAGTTTGATCTCATTTCCGTAGGCGATACGCAGTATGACGTGTTTCTTGAATTGGAAGAAGAAACGAAGGTTCTGAAAGACCCAGAATCCGGAATAGATTATTTGGGTCTGGTGTTTGCAGAAAAGATTCCTGCAAAGTCGTACACAAGTGTAGCTGCGGTAGGGAATTCCGCAAACGTTGCCATTGGAGCTTCGCGCCTTGGATTAAAGTCTGCATTCTACACGCACCTGGCAAAAGACACCATTGGGAAAGAAGAAATTGAAGTGTTTAAAGAAGAGAAGGTTTCCACGGACTATGTGGTATGGGATTCAAAGCGCGGCAGCAACTTTTCTGCAGTGCTCAATTACAAAGGAGAGAGGACTATAGTGGTGCATCACGAGCCACGGGATTACAACCTGCCCAAGTTAGCTCCAGCGAAATGGCTGTACTACAGCTCTCTTGCTCCAGGCCATGAAAAGCTCCATGCCCAAATTCCAGAGTATGTAAAGCAGTATGGAGTGAAGCTTGGGTTTAATCCAGGATCTCACCAATTAAAAGAAGGGCTTTCAGTAATGAGTCCCATTATGCAGGTTTCAACTGTGTTTTTGGTGAACAAAGATGAAGCGAAAGAGCTTCTGGGGAATTCAGACGATATCAAAGAGCTTCTGCAAGGGTTAAAGAGCAAGGGGCCCGAGATCGCAGTCATTACTGACGACGGCAATGGATCATACTGTTTTGATGGTATAAACTTTTATCATCTGGATATTTTCCGTGTCCCCGTGATTGAAATGACTGGAGCGGGAGATGCGTATTCCACCGGGTTCGTTTCTGCCCTTGCTTTGGGCCTTGATGTAAAAGAAGCGATGAGATGGGGAGCAATGAACGGAGCCTCTGTCATTCAGAAGATCGGAGCCAGAGAGGGGTTGTTAACAAGAAAGGCAATGGAAACGCTCTTGGAGCAGAATAAGAGTTTTCAGCCGGTAGTGTTTTGATATGAAAAACTACACGGTGTTTATTACAAGCAACATACCCCAAGAAGGGATAAATCTTTTGCAGAGGCAAGGGTATATTTTGAAGTTCGGCTCCTTGAAAAAAGCAAAAGGCGCGCATGCCTTGCTCTGCCTTTTAACAGATACCATAGACGCGAAGGTTATGGATTTTGTTGGCCCTCAACTCAAAATCATTTCTAACATGGCTGCCGGGTTGGATAATATTGAAGTCCACGAAGCAGTGAAACGGGGCATTACCTTTGCAAATACTCCTGGCGTGCTTACGGAAGCAGTCGCAGAGCATACCGTTGCGTTGCTCCTGGCAGTGTCTCGCAGGGTGGTGGAAGGAGACCGATTTGTCAGGGCAAAGAAATACAAGGGATGGCAGGTTGATCTTTTGCTTGGCCAGGAACTGCAGGGCAAAGTTCTTGGCATTGTGGGATACGGGAGAATCGGAAGCAGGGTTGCCGCAATACTGGAGAAAGGGTTTGGCATGAGAGTTGTGTACCACGACGAGCACCGCAACGAAATTGCAGAGAAGAACAACGCCAAGTACGTTTCCTTTAGAGATCTTTTGCGGATTTCAGACGCGGTGAGTTTACATGTTCCTTTGTTGGCTGGCACCTTACATCTTGTTGGAGAGAAAGAATTGCGCATGATGAAGAAGACCGCGTACTTTATCAACACTTCCAGGGGGGCTGTGGTGGACGAGAAGGCGTTAGCAAAAGCGCTGGAGGAAAATACCATTGCGGGAGCCGGCATTGACGTATTTGAACACGAGCCCAAGATTGAGCCATCTCTTTTGAAATTACAGAATGCAGTGCTTACTCCGCATATTGCTTCTGCATCTCATGAGGCACGAGTAGCCATGGCAGAGCTTGCCGCAAAAAATATTATTCGTGTGCTTGGAGCATGATTGAAAAAGCAATCAAAAACTTTCCTAAGCAATTTGAGTGGGAGCCGAAGATAGGCAATAAGAAGAACTGGAAACAGTTCAGTAGTTTTATCCTGGCAGGGATGGGGGGTTCTCACTTGGTAGGGGATATTTTTCAAGCCGTTGCCCCCGGATTTAATCTTTCCGTGCATCAGGACTATGGCCTTCCCGCGTGGCCCCTTGTTGTTTTGAAAGACACGCTGGTTATTGCAAGCTCGTATTCTGGCAATACCGAAGAAACCTTGAGCGCTTTTGAGGAGGCAGTTTCAAGGCAGATTCCCGTTGCCGCAATTTCCATTGGAGGAAAACTCTTGGAAATGGCAAAAAAACAAGGCGTCCCTTACATTCAGATTCCCGATACCGGAATTCAGCCCCGCATGGCAACCGGGTATATGTTCAAAGCGCTCTCGAAAATAACGGGTCGTGAGGATCTGCTATCGCAGGCAGGAGAATTTGCCAGGTTGCGTCCCGAAGAGTTTCAGGAAAGGGGCAAGGAGCTCGCGCAAAAACTCAAAGGAAAAATTCCCGTTGCGTACGCCTCAAACCGAAACTACTGCATTGCGTATATTTGGAAAATTACATTCAACGAAACCGCAAAAATTCCTTCGTTTTACAATGTGTTTCCAGAACTTAATCACAACGAAATGACAGGATTCGACGTGAAACCCGCCACCAAGGGTTTGAGCAACAAGTTTCACTTTGTTTTTCTTCGCGACTCTGAAGATGAACAGCGGATACAAAAAAGAATGGAGGTTCTCAAGCGATTGTATGAAGAAAGGGGATTGGGGGTGGAGATTATTGATCTCCAAGGATCTTCAAGAATGGAACGGATCTTTTCTTCCTTGCTGTTAGCTGATTGGGCAGCGTATCATACTGCCAAGTTGTACGGAGTGGAGCCAGAGCAAGTTCCCATGGTGGAGGACTTCAAAAAGCTCATCTCATAGCAATTTTGGGTACTGGGGAAAACTTTGTTTTGCAGTCATGGCTGCCCGCGGTGTAATATAAAGGTATGAATAAAAATATCATCATCGGAGCTGTTGCGCTTTTGATTATTATCGCAGCCGCGTATTATTTCTTTGTGCTGCAAAAATCAGCGCCCCAAGTTACTCCTCTAGAGAAAGAACAGGGGTTGGGGAGCGAGCTATACAAGAGAACAGGGAATCCGGGAGGGGTCGTTCCGGAGACCAATCCGTTTCAAAACGTACAAGCAAACCCTCTTGAAGGAACCAATCCTTTTGAGGGAGGGTATAAGAACCCCTTCGGGGAATGATCAATTTTCAATGACCAATTTTCAAAAATATCTTTCTCCTATTTTTATTATTGCTGCCGGGGTGATTATTGCCGGAGCAGCGTTCGCGTTAAGCAAAGACGATATTGCGTATCCCGTCGCCGAGCTGGGAAACTGCCAGAACGAGCAAGCATGCCGTTCGTATTGTGATAATTCTGAAAATATTACCCGGTGCCTTGCTTTTGCAGAGAAGCATAATTTGCTTTCCGAGAGTGAAATTGAAAAGGCAAAGAAATTTCAAGGTATTGGGGGAGTAGGGCCGGGAGGATGCAGAGATGAGAAGGCATGCGAGAACTATTGCCAGAATATTACGAACATTGAGGAGTGCTTGGCATTTGCAGAGCAGCATGGATTCATGGAGGAAAGCGAGCTGCGAGAAGCAAGAAAGGTTGCGCAGGCGTTGCGGCAAGGAGCTAAGCTTCCGGGAGGATGCACGAGCAAAAACGCATGCGAGGAGTACTGTTCCGACTCTTCAAACATGAAAGAGTGCGTTGAGTTTGCCGAGCAGGCAGGGTTCATGAGCCCCGAAGAGTTGAAAGAGGCAAAACAGGTGCTCAAAGCCCTGGACGCGGGAGTTAAGTTCCCTGGCAACTGCAAAGGAAAGAACGAATGCGATGCGTACTGCCAAAACCCCAATAATATGGAAGAGTGCGTGAACTTTGGCATTGCGGCAGGATTTATTCCTCCAGAGGAAGTGGAGCAAGTTCGAAAGATGATCCCTCTTATGAGGTCTGGGATTATGCCCGGGGAATGCAAGAAAGGGAGAGAGGAATGCGAGGCCTACTGCGGCCGGGAAGAGAATATTGAAGAATGTACCACGTTTTTTACCGAGGCAGGGTTCATGACCCCAGAAGATGCAGAGATGTTCCGCAAGACCGGTGGCAAGGGACCAGGGGGCTGTAAGGGAAGGGAAGAATGCGAGACATTCTGCAATAATCCAGAGAATCAAGAAGCATGCTTTCAGTTTGGGAAAGAGCACGGCCTTATTCCCCAAGAAGATCTTCGCAACATTGAGGAAGGAACTCGGCAGATGAAGAAAGGCATAGCAATGGCTCCTCCTGAAGTCGCAGAATGTTTGAAGCAAAGAATAGGCGCAGAGGTTTTGCAGAAGATTGAAGCCGGAACGTTTATGCCAAATCCCCAGTTGGGAGAGGCCATGCGAGAATGTTTTGAGATGCAGCAGCAGATCATGGAGAATACAATGCGAGAATGTCTTTCTAAGTCTTGCGAGGAGTTCTTTACGTGCCTTGATTCCATTAAGCAGTCGGGCCCTGCGGGTGGCGGAGAAGGGGTAGAAGGGGAAAGGCCGGAAGGAGAAGGACGGGGAGGGTTTTCCGCTATCCAGCAGGAGATTGAAGTAAAGATTGGGTCTTGCGTCCAGCAGTTCCAGCCCCAGGAGGGTCAGCAATTTCCAGGCGGCAGTGAGTTTCCAGGGGGTTTCCCGGGAGAGTTCGGTCCTTCCCATGAGTTTGGGGAAGGTTCTCTTCCTCCCGAGTTTGAAGGAAAAAGCCCTGAGGAAATAGAGCAGATATTCCGAGAGCAAGAAGGGCAGAGGGTGCGCCAGCAATTCCAGCAGGAGTTTGAGCGCCAATTCCAAGAACAGCAGAATACGCCGCCCTTTCAGCAAGAGCAGATTGAGCGCCAAATCCAGCAACAGCAGTTAGAGCAGCAGATTCAGGAGCAACAGCAGCAATTACAGCAGCAGCTGCAGTTACTGGAACAGCAGACCGCTCCTACTCCGCCTCCCCCAGAGGGCGGATCAATTCTCGACGCAGCAAAAAATCTTCTCAAGCGTTTCTTTGGGAGATAAAATGTTTCATCTTTTTACATTAGTATCGTTCATAGCCCTGTATACGAGCGCGTTTAGTTTCGGGGCGCTTGCGTTTCAGTTTATCGAACGGTTGTTTCCAGATCCCTTGAGTTATGGCTATGGAGGAGCGTTTGGCGCTGGGCGAACTGCAATCGCCGGCTTGATTGTTGCCTTTCCCTTGTATCTGTTTTTAATGCGTTTGGTATGGAAGGAAACCAGGGGTAATGCAAGGAATCTGGATTCCGGGGTCCGCAAGTGGTTTACGTACATTACCCTTGTGGTGGTAGCCGGCATTATGCTTGGAGATCTGATCGCAGTGGTTTCCAACGTGCTTGGAGGAGAGCTGGCAGTGAGATTTTTCCTGAAGGCATTCACCATTTTTGCGATTGCAGGTTCCATATTCGGTTATCATCTCTACGATTTGAAACGAAAGCAGGAAGATGCGCTTCCCTCTGGAGCGAAAGCGTTTGCCGGCGTTGTCATCCTTTTGGTTGTTGCGTTTATCGCATACGGCATATTCATCACTGGAACTCCGGGCCAGCAGAGAGCCGCGCAGTTTGACCAGAGACGGATTTCCGACCTCCAGCAGATTTCTTACGCCATTGATGCGTATTGGGAAAGGGAAAATCAATTGCCCGCGTCTTTCGACGACCTCGGGAAGGGGAAGGTTCCTTACGCGTACGTCCAGTCGGTAAAAGATCCGCGCACGCAAGAACCCTATGAATACCGCCTCCTTGGAGAAAAAACATATGAATTGTGCGCGGATTTCGAAACCGATTCGAAACAAGTTCAGGCCCGCGCAAAGATTCCTGTTCCCTTCAGTGAAGAGACATGGGAACATGGGATAGGAAGGGCATGCTTTGAGAGAGAAGTACGGGGATTAAGGGAATTATTAAGGAAAGATGCCGTGCCATCCTTACCGTGAAGGACTACTCTTCAAAACAAACGCATCATGGAAGAACAGCATTTCGCACCTCCCGTGCTTTTATTGGAAAGATAGTAAGGCGCGTCCCTTTGCACATCAATAGGGCGTGGGGATTGGCAAAAAGATTCCCTAGGCATTTTACGAGGTACTTTAAAGGAAAGAAGCGATAATAAGCATAATTGTATAACGCCCATGCAAAAGTATTTTCTTTTATTCTTGTTCGGTGGTCTTCTCGCTGCGGGAGTCGCGTATGCGGACCATGGGGAAGAGGCCGAACTTGAGGCGGTAGAGCTCGCAGAATCAGTCAGCTTGGCAGATTTGGGAATTCAGGACCCAGGCACTTTGCCTACTTCCCCCTTCTATTTCTTCAAGGAATGGGGTAGAGGGCTTCAGAGTTTCTTTACATTTAACTCTGTGAAAAAGGCAGAATTGGAAGCAAAGTTTTCCAATGAAAAAGCAGCCGAGTTACAGGCGGTGCAAAAGCAGCGTCCAGATGACGAGCAGGGTATTGCCAGAGCACTTTCTAACTACCAGAAATCCCAAGAGCGATTGGCGACCCGTTTGGAAAAAGTCCAAGACAACTCAGAGAATCCCAATGTTGAGCGTTTGATAGAAGAGATTGCGAGAAAGAGCGTTCTCCATGAAAAACTCTTGCAAGAGGTGCAGGCCAAGCATGAAGATAAGGCAACGGTAAGGGAATTTGCCCGCGAGGCCGGCTTGAAGATAGCTGATGTGGTAAGGAATGCTGCCAGCAAAGATAACCCCGAGGACTTTGCAGAGAGGATGAGAAGTTCCCTTGCAGAAAGCAGGGGCGGGGAGTTAAAAGACCTCCGGGCCGTTGAGATTCTAGACCGTATTGGAGAGAGCGTGCCAGAAGAGGTGCGCTTCAGGTTAGACATTGTTCGCGAGGGATTTAAAGAGCGGGCTGAGCTGAAGGTTGAGGAACTCGCGAAGGAAGATCGCCTTGAGGCCTTGCTCCAGTTAGTTCCTGGCGACCAAGGGAGAAGGGCTGTGGTATTAGAGGAATTGCGCATGAAGGTTTCAGACCAGGCAGCCAACGCTCTCGGCCGAGCAAAGGATGCTCTTGAGGGAAAGTTGTCTGGAGTTGAGGACCGGAAAGAAAAAGCGGCAGAGCAGATACGCAGGGCAGGGGATATTGTTGAAAAGGCAAAGGCGGTGGCAAGGGAGAAAGGCGAGGTGCGCCAGGCAGTGACAGACTTACTTGCGCAGGCAGAGCGTCATTTGACTGCTGCAAAGCAGGCCTTTGAAAATGCGGATTTTGGGGAGGTGTTCGGTCAAGCCAGTGCAGCTGAGGTTACGGCTAGAAACGCGTTGCGCGCCATTGAAGGCGGAGAGGATTCTTCCACGATTCTTGAACGCGTACAGACAAAAGTTCAAGACCGAGTGCGGCTTCTAGAGCCCGAGCAAAAGTTGGACCTTGACCAAAATACAGGTGAGCCCGCGAGAGATGTGTTTTGTACCCAAGAATACAGGCCCGTGTGCGGAGTTGACGGCAAGACACACTCCAACCGCTGTGTTGCAGAACGGCAAAACAGAGTAAAAGTAGCGTATGAGGGTGAGTGCAATAGCAGTACCGGACCTACACCAGAAGAGATCAAGCGGATTGAGGCAAAAGAAACGCTTGAACTGCAAAATCAACCAAGAAGCCAAGAGAAGGATTCACGCCAGCAACTTTTAGAGCAGCAACTCAAAGAACAAATGCAGCAGCTCAATCAACTCCAGCAGCAGCTTCGGGAAAAGAACGCCGAATAATGCTGCTCGCAGAAAGAAAGAAGCGGGCAGCCAGGATTATTAAGAAACTCAAGGAACTTTTCCCTCGGGCAGGGATTGTTTTGAGGTACGGAAGCAATTGGGAGCTTTTGGTCGCCGTTATCCTTTCTGCGCAATGTACAGACAAGAAGGTGAACGAGGTGACCGCGCGGCTCTTCAAAAAGTATAGAACCCTTGGCGACTACGTGAAAGCTGCTCCGAGAGAGTTTGAGAAAGACATCCATTCTTGCGGGTTTTTTCGCAACAAAACACGAAATATTCTTGCTATAGCAAGAATATTACAACAGCGATTCGGCGGGAAAGTTCCTCGAACTATGGAAGAATTATTGACTCTTCCTGGCGTTGCTAGAAAGACCGCAAATGTTGTACTAGGGAATGCGTATGGCGTGGTAGAGGGGATTGCGGTAGATACCCATGTGCGTCGGATTTCGCAAAAACTCGGCTTAACCAGTCATTCAGACCCCGTGAAGATTGAGCAGGACTTGATGAAGCTTATTCCCAAAAAGGACTGGTTTTTCTTTACCTATGGTATGATTGAGTACGGCAGAACATATTGTTCAGCTCGCAACCATGATTGCGCAAAACATCCCTCTCTCATCTAAAAAATGCGCGCCGTGTGAAGGGGGCGTTCAGCCCTTCGGCGCGGCGCAAATCAATGATTACCTTGCTCAACTGAAAACAGAGTGGGAGGTTGTCGCGCTGCGCGCGATAAAAAAGCAGTTTAAGTTTAAAAATTTCAGAGAGGCGATTGCCTTTGTAAATAAAGTTGCAGATATCGCAGAGTCGGAAGGCCACCATCCAGACATTACAATCAATTACAATCGAGTTGCCGTTGAGTTAACCACGCATTCCATCGGCGGCCTCTCCGAAAACGACTTCATCCTCGCCAGCAAGATTGAGTTGTTGGTATAATAAAACTATGTATCGAGGCATAGCTACTTTTACTTTGGACTATGGGAAGTGTCCGAAATGGCTTTTTGAGCGCATGGTTCGGTTGGGGCGGGAAATGACAAGGGTTCTGGTCGAAGAATACGGGCCTGACGAATATATAAAACGCATCGCGGATCCCGTATGGTTTCAATCGTTGGGAACGGTGCTGGCTTTTGACTGGAATGCTTCCGGCCTTACCACCATTCTTACCGCAGCTCTCAAAGAGGGGATACGAGGGCAAGAAAAAGACCTCGGCGTTTTCATTTGCGGCGGCAAAGGAAAAACATCAAGAAAAGTTCCAGACGAAATCCAATCTTGGGGAGGTAAGCTCCGCTTACCTCCGTCGCGGGTTGAAAATCTTGAATACAATTCGCGCATGGCAGCCAAAGTGGACTCGGCCCTGATCCAAGACGGCTACCAGATTTATCACCATAGTTTCTTTTTCTCGCGTGGCGGTGCGTGGACTGTTGTTCAGCAGGGTATGAACATTCAGAGCCAGTCGGCAAGGAGATACCACTGGCATTCAGAGAAAGCGCAGGATTTAATTGAAGAACCCCACACCGGCATTGCCTCGCAGGCGTTCCAGAAAAACGTGTTGAATCTCACTGCCAAACAAAGCGCAGAAAACCGAACCATTTCAACCGAACTTGCGCAGTCAGGATACGAAACGCTTCTCAAAGACATTCAGCTTTTGAGAAAGCATTTTACTCCCGTATCAAGCGTTGCAGCATTTAAGCGCGGCGAGGATGAGCTTCGATTCATGCATTTGAAAGGAGTGGAGTTCAAGCACCACCCCGTTGAACGGGAGAATTTTTCAAAGAGTAAGTATTTGGAAAAAATCCTCGCAAGAGTTGCGTTTGAAAGGCCGGAAACATACGAAAAACTTCTTTCTCTCGAGGGAGTGGGGCCAAAAACCATACGCGCCCTGGCATTGGTTGCAGAAATTATCTATGGAGCAGATACCTCCCATGAAGATCCTGCTCGTTTCAGTTTTGCCCACGGCGGAAAAGACGCAACGCCCTATCCCGTAGACAAGGAAACCTATGATCAAACCATTACCATACTCGAAAGGGCCTTACACAGAACCCGCATTCCACCCAAAGAAAAGGATCAGGCATTTGGCAGATTGCACCACCATGGAGACCTTTGAAATTCTAGAACACACGGGGGATGTGAAGATCAAGGTATGTGGGAAGACCAAGGAGGAATTGTTTGAGAATGCGATGGCGGGGATGTTCGCAGTGCTAAATCCGAAATCCGAAGTCCGAAATCCGAAACAGCGAACCATACACATTCAATCACCGGATATTAACGCATTACTTGTGGATTTTTTGAGCGAGGTGAATTACTTGCGGCAAGTGCATAGGGAAGTATATGATAGAGTGGAGTTTTTAAAGTTCTCAGACACAGAACTCGAAGGAACGCTCGCCGGCTACGAAGCAAAAGAATTCGGCGAAGACATCAAAGCAGTTACCTTTCATGATTTGAATATTAATCAAAACGAACAACGAATTTGGGAAACCATAATTGTTTTTGACGTTTAATATGGAATTGCAGGTCGGAGTAAAAGTGTTGCTGAAAAATAAGGAAGGGAAGTATCTTTTGATACGGAGGTCGCCAGAAAAATATCCTGAAATCGGAGACCGATGGGATATTGTCGGAGGCCGTATTGAGAGTGGCTCGTCATTGCTTGAAAATCTGAAAAGGGAAGTGAAAGAAGAAATCAACCTTGATCTCAGAGAATCGCCAAAATTAGTGGCGGCACAAGACATATTGCGGTTGCCAGGAAGGCATGTAGTCAGATTAACGTACGTGGGGACTATTGAGGGAGAGCCAATCGTAAATGACGAAAGCAAAGAATACCGCTGGTTTTCCATGGAAGAAATCAAAAATCTTGAAAATTTAGATATCTACGTGAAAGAACTTCTCGATCTCAAGATAATATGATCAAATATTGCTATAGCAATAAAAGATGAGATATTGATGGGGATGCAGAAAAGTGATTTTGTAAAACTTAGTGAATATCTATGGGAGGTGCCGCGGAGTTTCAGGGGAGATATGCGGGTGGCGGCACGGTTGTATGCGTCTGAAAAAATGCTGGAGCATGCGTTTCGCGATGAGTCGATCGAACAGTTGGTAAATCTCACAACGCTCCCCGGAATTCAGAAATACTCCATTGGCATGCCCGATTTGCACGAGGGGTATGGTTCCCCAATCGGCGGAGTTGCGGCAATCGACGCAGCAACCGGGATTATTTCTCCTGGCATGGTTGGCTACGACCAAAATTGCGGGATGAGATTACTGACTTCACAACTGACAACTGACGACATACGACCAAAACTTGATGCACTTGCGACAGAGATTCAAAAAGAAGTTCCCTCGGGGCTGGGGAGGGGAAGGCAGCTAAAATTTGATATTCATGAAATGGATAAGATTCTCGAAGAGGGATCGCAGCATCTGGTGCAAAAAGGATACGGGGAACCAGAAGACATTGAAAACTGCGAAGAACATGGGCAGATGGCGGGCGCCGATGCGTCGCTGGTTTCAGAACACGCAAAGCGCAGAGGATCGGATCAGGCAGGAACCCTTGGATCGGGGAATCACTTTTTGGAGATTCAAAAAGTTGAGCAAATCTTTGATGAAGAAACAGCCAGGCAATTTGGGCTTTTTCAAAATCAAGTGGTGATCATGGCGCATACGGGTTCTCGGGGTTTGGGCCATCAAAACGCAACCGATTATATCCGTCTCATGCAGGGCGCGATGATAAAATACGGAATTGACTTGCCCGATCGCGAACTTGCCTGCGTTCCTTTTCAGTCAGAGGAAGGGCAGAAATACTTTGGTGCTTTGGCGTGCGGACTTAATTTTGCATGGGCAAACAGGCAGATGATTAGCCATTTTGTGAGAAAGGCGTGGGACTCAATATTGGGCACGGCTGGAGGGAAACTTTCGATGCTATACGATATCGCGCATAATACAGCAAAACTTGAGGAACACGAAGTTGGGGGGAAACAAATAAAACTTATTGTTCACCGAAAGGGGAGTACGAGGGCGTTTCCCGGCCAGCTCGTATTCATTCCTGGTTCCATGGGTACCGCCTCCTATGTGCTCGTGGGAGTAGAGAGCGGAAAAGACACGTTTTATTCCACCTGTCATGGTGCTGGTAGAGTCATGTCTCGCGCAGCAGCAATTCGTAATTTGTCTGCGCCCGATATTGTACGCGACCTGAAAGAAAAGGGAATCATCGTGAAATGCTGGAGCTTGCGCGGCATTGCAGAAGAGGCGCCCCAGGCCTACAAAAACATAGACGAAGTCATTGATGTCGTGCATAATGCAGGCATTTCAAAAAAGGTTGCGCGTTTGGTTCCCCTTGCAGTAGTCAAGGGAGAATAGCGCCGATGCTGTATCTTTATATCGCAACGTTTCTCACGATTGTTGGATTTGGAATGGTGTTTCCATTACTCCCGTTCTACGGCGAGCGTTTTGGGTTAGACGCGGTTGGACTCGGATTGCTTGCAGCTGCATTTTCCCTTGCGCAGTTTCTCGTTGCGCCCCTGTTGGGCCGGCTTTCCGATCGCTTTGGAAGAAAGCCAATTCTCGCCTGGGCGCTTGGGGGAACCGCACTTTCCTTTTTTATGTTTGGGCTCGCAAACTCGGTTCCCCTTTTGTTTATTTCGCGCATTATCCACGGCATTGCGTCTGCCGGAGTATTCCCCATTGCAGCTGCCTACATTGGAGACGTCACTCAAAAGGAAACAAGGGTAAAATACATGAGCAAACTCAACGCAACCTTTGCTTTAGGGTTTATCATAGGTCCGGTTGTGGCAGGAGTTCTTGCGCCCCTTCATCCTGCCTTGCCATTTCTCGCTGCAGGAGCGGTTTCTTTCTTTACCATGGTGTTCCTTTTTGTTTTTCTTCCTGAATCATTGACGCAAAAATCAGAGAGCATTGTGCTCAAAGAAGGGCTGGTGAATATAAGAGCAATGGGGAGCGCGTTCCTCGGCGACTTCGGGTTATTCTTTTTATTTCTTTTTGCGTGGGCATTTGCAATTTCAAACCTGCAGGTTGCTTTTCCGTTGTTCACCCAAGAAAAGTTTTCGTTTACCGAAAGCCACGTGGGGTTTGTGTTTGGAGGAATTGGAGTGATTGCTGCTACGGTGCAGTGGTTTTTTCTTGATGGCGTGGTGAGGGTGCTGCGCGAGCGCAGCACCATTCTTTGGGCGGTGGTCTTGATGGGGGTGGGGCAGTTTGCAATTGGATTTTCGCCAAGCGTGGCCCTGCTCCTTTTATTTACCGGCTTGTCTACGATTGGTTCAGCAGCGTTGCGGCCCACCATCAACGCAGTGCTTTCCAAGGAAACGCACGAAGGCCAGGGCACCACCATGGGCCTTGCATTTTCTTTTGAGTCGCTTGGGAGAACAATTGGGCCGATTGTGGGAGGAGTGCTGATCAGTGTCTGGAGTGCGCAAAGCCAGTTTGCGCTCACGGGCCTGCTTATGTTTTTCGGCGCGATACTTTTTCTGTTCCACTTGCGCCGTCACGAAGAAGAATAGTATGCTACATGCATGACCCAATTTTATTCGGGAAAGCGAACAAGGAATTTGTTTGATCCTGCAAGCAGGGAACCTTTTGTGTTGAGTCGCACCAAGCTTGATTTGTTTTTGGTCTGCCCGAGATGTTTTTATCTTGATGTGCGTCTTGGAGTCGGGCAGCCGCCAGGGTATCCGTTCTCTTTGAACAACGCGGTTGACATCCTGCTCAAGAAAGAGTTCGACATCCACCGCGCAAACGCTACCCCGCATCCCTTGATGAAAACATACGGCATTGACGCGGTCCCTTTTCAAGACAAGAGAATGGACGAGTGGCGCGACGCCCGTACGGGCGGAATAAAATTTCTTCACAAACCCACCAATTTTCTCGTTCGCGGGGGGATCGATGACGTATGGATCAACCCGAAAGGCGAGCTCCACATCGTTGACTACAAGGCAACCGCGAAAAACGGCGAGGTCAACATCAACGCAGAATGGCAGGAAGGATACAAACGCCAAATGGAAATATATCAGTGGCTTTTTCGCCAGAACGATTTTAAGGTTTCGAACACCGGCTACTTTGTATATGTGAATGGGAAGACCGATCGAGAAGCATTCGACGGCAAGTTGGAGTTTGATGTGACCATTATTCCGTATGAAGGCAACGATTCGTGGGTGGACGGAAAACTCAAAGAAGCGCGCCAATGTCTTGAAAGCGATTCGTTGCCGCAGGCAAGCTCCGAGTGCGACTTTTGCACCTATCGCAAGGGCGTGCAAGACGTTCTCGACCCCTTCATGCCAACGCAAAAATGAAACAAGTGAGCTTCACGCAGTTGATGACGTATGTGAGATGCCCGGAACATTTTCTGTTTCGTTACGTGCTGGGCATGAAACGGCCGCCAAAAAAAATCATGAAGCATGGGTTTGCTCTGCACGAAACCTTTGCCTATCACTTTGACCAGAAAAAACAGGACTCCAAAGGGCTGAAACCCAGCGAAGCAAAAGAATTTTTTGCAGAAGTTTTCCAGAGTGCGCTCGAGGACTACGAAACCGAAATGGAGCAAGGAAAATCATTGCTCACCAAAGAATATCTTGCCAAAGAAAAAGAAACAGACGTTGCAGAATTGCTCGTTCTTGGCCTGAAAGGCATTGACGTATATTTTAGACAGCTCAACCCAAAGATCCGGCCAGACCTTGTTGAAGAGGCATTTACTTTTCCCGGAGGAAAGGGGATAGAAGTGATAGGCAGAATCGATTTGACCGATAAGCACAACGTGATTCACGAACTCAAGACCACGCGCCATACCCCTCCCAAACAAGACGTGCAAACAGACCCGCAGGTTTCCATTTATCAAATGGCATTCGAAAACATAAAAAAGAGGCCGCCAGCCGGCATTAGCAAAGATTATTTGGTGTTGTCGAAACGGGAGCCAAAGATTGTGCAGTTTGCGGTGTCCCGGCCGCGATTCGACAAAAAAACAATGCTCCGCAACATAGCCGCAATCATGGAAGCGGTGCGGCACAATGTGTTTTACTGTTTGCATCCTGCAGAATCGTGGATATGTTCAAAAGAATGGTGTCCGTACTACAAGGCGCATCAAGAACTCAAAAAACTCGGTCTCCAGAAGTTTATTGAAAAACATTCAAGATGAAAAAGGATTCCTATATTGTTGTTCATTTGGGTGGGTCGGTGGTGGTGCCGCATATTTCAGATGATGGGGGGATCAATGTTTCGTTTCTCAAGAAATTTTTGAAATTTCTCCGCAGTCAGCTCAAACGCGGCAAGCGTTTTATTATCGTAATCGGTGGAGGCCGCACTGCTCGGGCGTATCAAAAGTCAGCAGCATATGTCGGCAAGGTTTCCGATTGGGATCTTGATTGGTTAGGTATTCACACAACTCGTCTCAACGCCCATTTCTTGAGAACCATTTTCGTGAAAGAGGCGTACCCCGTGGTGATTGATCACGACCCCGTAGAAGAAGAGATTGAAACAATGAAGGCGTCAAACCGCAGATTGTTTTTTGCTTCCGGCTGGAGACCTGGCTGGTCAACCGACTACATTGCAGTTCGCCTTGCAGAAAAATTCGGCTCAAAAAACGTGATTATCGCAAAAGATACGCCGTTCGTGTACGATAGTGATCCAAAGAAAAATTCCAAAGCAAAACCTATCAAGAAAATTTCTTGGAGCGGCTACAAAAAACTTATTCCGCGCAAATGGAGCCCCGGACTTTCAAGCCCTGTTGATCCGGTTGCCACCCGCTTGGCAGAGAAACACAAGATTGCTGCAAAGGTATTAAGGGGAAGCGATCTCAAGAGTTTTCAAAACGCCATTGCGGGCAAGCCCTTCACCGGGACCCTCATCTCTTGACAAAAGATTATCTTAAGATAAACTTAGTGTATATGGTAAAAATTGTTGGTCTCAAAGTGCTGCGGGAAAATATGGATAATTATGTGCGTGATGTTGGGAGCGGAACCGTCTATGTTGTGGTGCGCCGCTCAAAGCCCTTATTCCGCATGGTGTCTCCCACGCAGGAAGACAATTGGGAAACCATTGTTGACTTTACCAAAATTCGCAAAGATGGAATTCCCGCAAAAGAATTGCTCTCCGTACTCAAAAACGCATGAAAAGGAACCCATGATTATAGCTATTGAGCGAAGGTCAGAAGATACGTACAAAAAGTTTTAAGTAATGCAAGAATCGCCAAAGAGGCGGTTTTTTGGTATGGTGGGGGGGGTATGAAACTCTTCAAAGGCATGAAACCAAAAAACACCGCTCTTTTGGTTATAGATGTTATTAACTCCTGTGCACACGAATCTTGTCAGAGACCCGAACTGGGAGTTACTTTCAGAAGGATAAGAGAGATGGTTTCACAGAGGTTAGTGCGGTTTATTGAGAGATATCGTAAAGAGGTAGGAACCCCAATTGTTTTCACCAAGACCATACCATGGAAGAAAGAGTTCTTGTCAGAAAACATCAACAACCTATACGAAGCAGACCTCGAGGTTGAGTACTATTCCAAGAATGAATCCGGGTTTGCAGAACAGTTTTACGTTGTGCAACCAGAGAAAGACGATGTAGTGATAGAAAAGAATGGAAACGATGTATTTGCAAACAAGAACTTCCTTGAGTATGTGACTAAAAGGCATATCTCATACTTTGTAACCACAGGAGTTTTTACCGATGGCTGCGTCATGGGAACTGTGATAGGAGGGTTCTCTCGTGGCTTTAACTTTATTACCCTGCGAGACCTGGTAGAAACAACAGATGTTCCAAAACGTCAGGAGTTGCAGAAATTGCTCTTGGAGAACAACTTTCCCTACTTATGGAGCAAAGTCATCAGCTCAACAGATTTCTTGGGCGGATGGAAAAAGTGAAATATGGATCGAGCAACCGAGCAAAAACTTATCCAATCTGCAAAAGAAGGAATGAAGAATGCCTTTACTGGTACCAACAAACCCGGTGACTTTAGGATTGGCGCGGCGGTGTTAACCGGGAAGGGTAGCATCTATTCCTCTGGCCAGTACTTTTCAGATACCTACTCTTTAACACTTCATGCAGAACAGGCAGTTCTTGCTCACGCAGCAGCCCATGGAGAGTATGATATTGTTGCCATCGCTGTTACCGGAAACGAAGCTGCTGGAGGCAATGACTCAATATATCCCTGCCACATGTGCAAGCAGCTTCTTTGGGAGAGCTCTTTGCGTTCAAAACAGAACACAGAGATTATTCTCTTGGACGAACACGGGAACGTGCTGGAACGATTGAAACTTCGTGAGATTATCAACCACCCATGGCCAAAAGGGTAAAAGCAAAGAAACTCACTCATAAAACCACTGTTCGTATAAAGCCCACAGTTCCTTTTGCATTTGACTATACTCTCCATAAGCCAGACCACTTCACGTCAGGAGACAATCGTTGGGAGCCAGGAGTAAGATGGCAGACCTGGGCATGGAAAGGTAAAGCTCTTGGCTTGAAGTTCCAAAACAAAGGCACAATTGCCAACCCCTTGATTGCTTTATCTATCTTTTCAGTAAAAGCACTGAGCAAGAGCTTTTTTGATTCTTTAGTAAAAGAGGTAGAATATCGCTACAACCTAAATCTTGATCTGAAGGATTTTTACAAAAAGTTTAGCAAAGATAAAGTGCTTGGTCCGGCTATCAAGAAGCTGAGAGGTATGCGGCCAGGGCATCCAAGCTCACTTTACGAGTATCTGATTATTGGTATTGTGCTCCAGAATGCTTCGGTGAGGAGGTCTATTCAGATGTTTCAGACCCTCTTGGAACACTACGGCACTCTTCTGGAGTTTAACGGTAGGAAACTGTGGTGTTTTTGGGAGCCGGGCGGATTAAAGAATGTGGACGAACAAGCGCTAAGAGCTCTTAAGGTAGGATACCGAGCAAAGTCCATAAAGAAGATAGATGAGCAGTTTACCAACGGTCTTGATGAAGAAAAGCTCCGCAAGCAAGACAGAGCAATCCAGATGCAAGAACTTCTCAAGCTTTATGGGGTTGGGCCAGCTACCGTATGGTACCTCTTATTTGATGTTTTTCACCACTGGGACTTTTTCAATCATGTATCTCCTTGGGAGCAAAAGATATACTCAAAGCTGTTCTTTGGCAGAGATCCTGAAAAACCAGTGTCAGTAAAAAAGCTTCTCAAGCACTTTGAACGATACGGAGAGTACAAGCAACTTGCCGTCCACTATATCTGGGAGGATCTGTGGTGGCGCAGAAAGAAAGGGGAGTATATTCCGTGGTTAGAGAAAGAGATAAGGACATGATTCAATCTTATATCTCAAACAAGGCGAAAGTTTTTAAAAGCCCCATTCATGGATATGGGTTGTTTGCGTTAAGGCGTTTCCTGAAAGGAGAAATAGTAGCGATCAAAGGAGGGCATATTATTGACGAGAAAACGTTTGCGCGTATAGAAACAAAGGTTGATGAATCTTACATCCAGATAGAAGATAAGTTTTACATCGGAGCAGTGAAAAAATCCGAGGTACGTGGCAACAAACTCTTTCTCAACCACTCTTGTAATCCGAATGTTGGAATACGAGGCCAAGTTACCTTTGTCGCCATGAGAAATATCAAACCCAATGAAGAGCTGACCTACGACTGGGCAATGGAAAACGACGGTGGAGACCACTGGGTGTTGCAATGCAACTGCAGAAAAACAACATGTAGAAAGGTCATTACAGGGGACGACTGGAAGAATCCCGTACTTCAACGAAAATACAGAGGCTTTTTCTCAGCCTATATTCAAGAAAGGATGAAGCGTAGATAGATTATGAAAATCGGTGATCTCTACAAGACGATTGTTTTAGGCCTCAAAAAACACGAGGACAAAGAGGGCGCTGCGATTGCCAAGTCCTATCATAAGTATGGGGGATATGAGTCCTACGGCCTAACAACACCGGTGGTGCGCATGCTGCTCAAGCAACGCAAGAAAGATATTCAGGCACTCAACTGTAAAGAAGCCTTGGTTCTCGCACGAAAGTTCTTTAACTCTCACATTGAAGAGCATGCTTTAGCTGGCAATTACACCCTTCAGCTCAAGACAGACTGCATTACCCCTACTCAATATGATTACTTAGACAGACTATTGGATCATTTTCGTAGTTGGTCTGCGATAGATGGCTTTTGCGTAGGGGGTGGCAAGGTACTACAACCTCTTCTCTCTAAGTATCCAAAAGAAACCCTTGCACTTTTACGGAAATGGAACAAATCAAAGAATATGTGGAAGCGAAGGGCGAGTGTTGTGGCATTTACCAGAAAAGTAGGGGAAAGTGGTAGGTTTATCAAAGAAGCTCTTGAGCTCTGTGAGAACCTTATTTGGGCGAAAGAAGACCTCGTGCGAAAAGCCGTAGGTTGGTGCCTCAAAGATGTGATGCGAGGTGACAAAAAGAGAGTGTTGGCATACGTAAAGAGCCTGCGTCAGCGAGGCGTCCCCCCAGTCATTACTTCCTATGCCGTCCGTGATTTGAAGAAAAAGAACAAGAAAGCATGAAAATATTATCCGTTGGCATGGTTGGAACACAACCCGACATGAGGGGGAGAGATTGATGCCTTTTGAGTTCAGTATTCAGTTTTCTGATGCAATGACAAAAACCCTTGACTAATTTTTGGTTTTGTTTATAATTGCGGCTGGTTGGTCTGAAAAAAAGGGTCAGGCCAGCACGTCGTCATAATTGTTAGCAGGAGGAGTACAGTGCGAAGGTTCATTATAACCCTGGCGGTTCTGGTTTCGATCGTTACGATGGCGGCATCGTCTTCCACGGCAACAGCAAAGGAACTGGGAGTGTCCGTCAATCAGGCCGGACCGGTCGAGCAGGCAGGGACGACAGTGGTGTCCATCGAGGGCACCATCGAGTTCGATCCGGTCGTTAAGGTATTACATCAGAGCGACCCGACGATCACCGACGTCGGGGTCGTTATCTATCGACTCGTTACTTACTCCGGTACGTTTACCGGAACGATGACTGGCCCGTTCAAGGCAACGGACTGGGCCACTATCAACTTGAGTACCGGAGCAGTCCAGGCCAATGGGATTGCTATTTGCGAGTGCGCTGTGGGCGACCACAGCGGTCCCCTGTTCGCCAAGACGAAGGCGACGGGGAACATCTTTGCCTTTACTGGTTCGTTTGAAGGTCTGGGCGCCCGCGGAATCAGGGTGTCCGGTACCTTTGCAGGCCCCACAGGAGGGCCTGCAACCTACGAAGGGGAGGCAGTTATTCGCTAAGTCCACGGAACGGTCTTGCGTAATAGGAGAGGTGGTTCACCCTTTTCCACCCCTCCTTTTTGTTTACAATGATTTATCATCAAGTTCATGTTCTCATTATTGTTTGGTAGAATAATCTAGCGATCGCTATATTATTCTGATACTTTTGAGAAAGAGAATTTTATGATACGATGTTTTCGTTATGAAGCTTTCTTGCGGCATTGTGGGGCTGCCTAACGTGGGAAAATCAACCTTGTTTCAGGCGCTCACAAAAAAACAGGTGAATATCGCAAACTATCCCTTTGCAACCATTGATCCCAACGTGGGCGTGGTTGAGGTGCCCGACGAGCGCTTGCAAAAACTCGCGCAGCTCTCAAAATCGGCAAAAATTATTCCCGCCGTGGTTGAGTTTGTTGACATTGCAGGGCTTGTAAAGGGAGCCAACAAGGGCGAGGGATTGGGAAACAAATTTTTGGCGAGCATCAGAGAGGTCGCGGCCATTGTGCAGGTGGTGCGCGCTTTTGAAAACGCAGACATTATTCATGTAGAAAAAACTGTTGATCCCCTGCGCGATATTGATACCATTACCACCGAACTTCAGCTCAAAGACCTTGAAACGAAAGAAAAGGGGAGCGAGATACCAGAGATGCAGCTTTTGGCGAAGAAGCCCGTGATCTATCTGCTGAACGCAGACCCCAAGGAGGTTGCCCAAGAACTTTTGGAGAAAATCAAAAACTTGGGAGGCCTGCCTGCCGGTAGGCAAGGAGCGGTTGTGGTAGCAAACCTCAAAGACGAGCTTGAGATGCAGCCGCTTTCAGAAGAGGAGCGAAAAGAATTTGGTTTTGTTTCTCATCTTCCCGAGCTTATTACAAAGGCATACGAAATTTTAAATCTTATTACTTTTCTCACCACCGGCCCCGATGAAACACG
>JACOVR010000044.1 GCA_016177245.1 Candidatus Wildermuthbacteria bacterium
GAGGCCATCCGCCCGACCAACGTTTTTAACACGCCGGAAGAAATAAAATTGGAGGACGCCGGTGAGCAGAAGCTTTATCGCTTAATTTGGCAGAGATTTACTGCTTCGCAAATGAGTCAAGCAGTGTTTGATTCTACTGCCATAGATATTACCGCCAAAAATTATACATTCCGTGCGACGGGACAGATTCTTCGGTTTGACGGATTTCTCAAGGTGTATCCAATCAAATTTGCGGAAGCAGAACTTCCTGCGCTTAAGGAAAACGAGATTCTCGAACTGAAACAGCTCACCCCTTCCCAACACTTTACCGAACCCCCTCCGCGATACACGGAAGCAACCATTGTGAAAGCGCTTGAAGAACACGGCATCGGAAGGCCTTCCACATACGCCCCCATCATTTCAACCATCCAGGAAAGAGGATACGTGCAGAAAAATGAACAGAAACGATTCGCCCCAACAGATCTGGGCGTTGCGGTAAACGATCTTCTGGTTTTGCATTTCCCTGCAATCGTAGACATCACGTTTACCGCAGCCATGGAAGAGAAACTCGATACCATTGCCGCTGGCAAAACCGAATGGGTTCCCATGATCAAAGATTTTTACGGGCCGTTTGAAGAAAACCTGATGAAGAAATATGAAGAGGTATCAAAAAAAGATGTTGCGCAGGAAGCAACCGACAAAACGTGCCCCACATGCGGCTCGCCAGTAGTGATACGTTTGGGGAGATTTGGAAAATTTTATTCTTGTTCAACCTTCCCAGCGTGCAAATACACGGAATCGCTCCAACCCAAAAATACTTCCACGGGCATCAAGTGTTCCAAGTGCGGCGAGGGCGAAATCGTTGCCAAGCGCACGAAACGCGGCAAGGTGTTTTATGGATGCAACAAGTATCCGGCATGCGACTTCGCTTCTTGGCAAAAACCCAAAAATGAAGTAAAAAACAAATAGCGTTGGCCGGGTGATGGAACAGGCAGACATGTGGGACTCAAAATCCCATGATCGCGAGATCGTGAGAGTTCGATTCTCTCCCCGGCCACTATATTATCTTCTTATCATTGCTATAGCAGAACTAAGAAGACAGTCGTCTTTTTATTACTTCGTCAAAGCAAATACGAAACCATGCGGTGTATGCGTCGGAATGTTGTTTCATTCCGTCACCGATTGCGTCGAGCGAAGCAAATTTCCAGTCCTCCACTTCCTCTCCGTCGGGGACAGGAACTCCATCAAACGTTCCCGTAAGCACGTGATCGTATTCGTACTCGATCAGTCCGTTATCTAACGGAACCTTGTATACAAAAGTAAACATCTCTTTGAGTTTTGTCTCAATACCCATTTCTTCTTTCAGGCGCCGCTCACCAGCAGCAATCGTTTCTTCTCCCGGCCTTGGATGGCCGCAACACGTGTTGCTCCAAAGCCCTCCCGAGTGGTACTTTTGTTTTGTCCTTTTTTGCAAAAGCCACTCCCCTTTCGAGTTAACGATAAAAACCGAGATTGCCCGGTGAAGCCGCCCTTCCCGGTGTGCCTTGAGTTTTCCCTCGGTGCCCAATGCACGATCGTTTTGATCTACGAGGACGACGCGTTCTTCCATATGCGCTTTGAAAGCTGAACCATGAGAAACGCAGAAGTAATTCCCACCGCTGCTCCTCCTGCAATATCTGAACCATAGTGGAGCCCGGCAAGCACCCTTGCAATCCCAATGAGCAATGCGCCTGCAAAAAAGAGAAGACCAAGTTTTTGGTTGTGCGCGTACACAACCCCTGCAATCGCAAAAAACAACGCGGCATGTCCCGAAGGAAAAGAAGGAGATGCGGGATGATCCACAAGGGGCGCAAACCCGTTTTCTGCAAAGGGCCTGCCCCGATCCCACAAAAGCCGAATCGCTTCTGTGATAATGCCCCGAGAAAGAATTGCCGCGGCCGCTAGCTGAACAAAAAGCAGGCGCGAGCGCTTTTTCAAAAACAAGAAAATCAAAAACGCGAGAAGTATATATCCAAAATATTCCGCGAAAAAAATTATGAGAGCTTGCATAGATTTTGAAAAAGGCAGGCAACGGTGAGTGGGCCGACTCCTCCGGGGACCGGAGTGATGAATCCTGCTTTTTTTGAAACGCTCCGAAAATCTACGTCGCCTTTGGTTTTGCCCGACTCCACCGATGTCCCTGCATCAATAACGACTGCGCCCCTTTTTACCATGACGCCCTTGATCAAGTTCTGCTGCCCTGTAGCTGAAATCAAAATGTCTGCGCTGCGAGTAAGAGCCCCAAGATTTTTTGTTGATTTGGTTGCAACGCTTACGGTTGCTCCCTGTTGCAAAAACCAAAGGGTGAGAGGCATGCCAACCAAACGGCCAGCTCCCACAATCACCACACGCTTTCCCTTTGTGGAAATGCCGTATTCTTCCAAAAGCGAAGAAACTGCCCAAACTGTTGGCGGAACAACAGGAAACTGGCCCAGCGCAAAAAGGCCGAAGGCAGCAGAAGAAAGCACATCCACGTCTTTTCTCAGCGGAATGCGATTGAGGATATCTTGCATGCGAACCGATTTTGGGAGCGGAAGCTGAACAATCATCCCAGAGATTGATTTGTCTCTGCCAAGGTTCTCAACAATCGTTTCCATCTTCTCTTGAGAAGTTGCTGAAGAAATCTTCACGAGTCGGAAGCGAACGCCCAAAAATTTCGCTGCTTTCTTTTTTTCTTTGATGTATTTTTCAGACACGGGATTTGACCCAACCTGGACAACAGCAAGCTGCAGTTTTTTGCCTGCAACCTGCGCTTTCAAATCATCAAGAATATTTTTTGCAATGCGTTCTCCTAAAAGCAACGTTGCCATGAAGGTTAGTATGGGAGGGGGAATTTTTTACAAAGCTTTTTCACTTCTTGACGGAGTTTCTGCAGAACCTTTTTGTTCTTATGGTTTTTAATTGCGCCATTGATCCACTCGGCAATCTGCTGTATTTCTTTTTCTTTCATGCCTCTCGTAGTTATTGCCGGAACGCCAATGCGGATTCCGCTTGGATCCATGGGAGACCGGGAGTCGTCTGGAATCATGTTTTTATTCACCGTGATTCCAATCTCATCGAGAGCGGTTTCGGCTTCTTTTCCAGTCACGCCTTTCGATCCCAGCACGTCAACCAATACCATGTGATTGTCGGTGCCTCCAAACATGAGCTTGAAGCCGTGGCGTTTGAGTTCTTTCTCTAAAACTTTTGCGTTTTTCAAAATCTGTTTTGCGTACTTTTGAAAAGAGGGCCTCAACGCCTCTCCGAACGCAACCGCTTTTGCGGCAATATTGTGCATGTGCGGGCCGCCTTGAAATCCCGGGAAACAGGCCTTGTCGATGATGTGCGCAAATTCTTTTTTGCACACAATCATTCCTCCTCTGGGCCCCCGCAAGGTTTTGTGGGTTGTGGTGGTGACAATATCAAAATAAGGAACGGGGCTGGGAAGCGCTTTTCCTGCGATGAGCCCTGCGATATGCGCCATATCAAACATTGATATTGCCCCAACTTTTTTTGCAATGTCGCAGTATTTTTTGTAATCGATTTGGCGCGTATAGGCAGAAAATCCTGCGAGCATCAGCTTGGGCTTTTCTCGCATTGCAATGCGCTCAAGCTCTTGGTAATCAATGAGTCCGTCTGCTTTCGTTTTGTAGCGGATAAAACGATAGATTTTTGCTGCCAAGGTAACCGGGTGGCCGTGAGTTAAGTGGCCGCCGTGGGAAAGATCCATGCCCAAGACCGTGTCGCCTGGTTTCAAAACCGCGCTGTACACAATCATGTTGGCTGGTGCCCCTGAAAGCGGCTGGACATTCACGTGCTCGGCTCCGAAAAGTTTTTTTGCCCGTTCAATTGCCAACGTCTCGATCGCGTCGGTGTAGGGCTGGCCGCCGTAATATCTTTTCCCGGGATACCCTTCTGAATATTTGTTCGTGAAAACCGAGCCCAATGCCTCAAGCACGGCTTTTGAAACATAGTTTTCAGAAGCAATCAGTTCCATGCCCTCCTGTTGGCGCTTTGTTTCCCGTGCAATAAGTTTTCTCACTTGCGAATCCATTTATTTTCGTAAAACCTTTTTTACTTTTCCGGTGAGGTCAACAACCGTAGAAGGGAACGAATCAAGAACGCCTCCGTCAATCACAAGATCTGGCTGGTGCTTGTTTTTTGGAAATGCCGAGATGATCTCCGGTGCGGTCTGTAATGGCGGCTGCCCTGAAATATTCACCGAAGTTTGAGCCAGCGGCCCGCCCAACAAACTCATAACCTGCTGGAGGAAGCGGTGCTTTGGCACTCGAACTCCTATGGTTTCTTTTGTCCCGAGCCCTTGCAAGAAATTGCCCTTTCTTTTCAAAACTGCGGTTACCTTCCCTGGCCACGATTTTCTCAAAAAGGCCCTCTGCGATTCGGAAATGGCAGCATATTTCTTTGCCATGGCAAGATCTTTCACAAAAATGCCGAGGGGCTTATCGCTTGTGCGCTTTTTTATTTTAAAAATCTTCTGCACTGCCCTTGCATTATGAGCGTCTGCGATCAATCCGTAAATGGTGTCTGTTGGACACGCAAGCACCTTGCCTTTTTTGAGCGCAGCGACTGCCTGCGCAACAACTTTGGTATGATTTCGGGCAGAAAGTTTCAGTATCTTCATTTCTTCCATATTGTAGCACCTTTTTACGTACCACCCATGAATATCGACAAAAAAAGAGAGCGAGACAGCTGGGCAGCTATGGAGCCGTCTCACTCTCGAAGGACCAACCCCACGGGAACGCAAGGAGGCACCTGAACGTTCCCTGGAGCCAAAAATAGGAAGCGGAGGGGCCCTGCCAAAAGGAGGCCTGATTCCGAAAGACAGGACCCCCCGCTGTTTCGGAGAGAGAGGGTCTGCGGCAACTCTGGCTGGGATCGCCTGGCAGGTCCCCCTCCTAATTTTCATCATAAACCTACAAACAGGACTGTCAATGATAGCGCGTGCTGTCTGCTTGAAGCAATGCTTGGCGCGCGTCATGCAGATTTTCTGGGGTGGTAATAGGCCGCCAGCGGTCAGTTACGTGAAAGCTGATGCGCTTTCCTTTTTTCAGAAGAGCTTTTATATAGTCGGTAAATTCGTACTCTCCGCGTTTTGTACCACTCAAAAGTCTCTTCGAGCCCTTGTTGTAATGTATAGGAAGGTTCCCATTGTAATTCCTTTTTTGCCTTCTTGACCGCCAGAGAGCTCCGTTGCTGTCCACCCGATTCATTTTTGTTAAAACGCACCCTTGCCGTCATCCCCGTGATATTCTCAATGGAGATCAAGAGTTCCTTAAGAGAGGTTTCTTTCCCGGTCGCCAGGTTGTATACCCCTACCGCGTCGCTCTCTACAGCAAGAATACAACCATTTACAATATCTTTCACGAACACAAAGTCTCGGGTTTGATTTCCATCCCCGTGGATAACGACTTCCTGACCTGATAGTACCCTTTCAAAAAACGACCCAACAACGCTCACTCCTTTTTGGCCCGGGCCGTATACATTCGCAAAACGCAAGGCAACAAAGGGAAGATTAAAGTGTTCTAGATAGTACGCAAAGTAGTTCTCGGCTGCGGCTTTTGCCATGCCGTAGGGAGAAGGATGGCTGGGCACTGCGTCCTCTGGCGTTGGAAACAGGGCTGCTTTGCCGTAGACCGCGGCACTTGACGCAAAAACGATTTTCTTTACACCAATCTTGCGCGACGCATCAAGAACGTTCAAACTGCCCATGATATTCACTCTCGCGTCTTTTGCGGGCTGTTCGTTTGATACCCGCACGTCCGTTTGAGCTGCAAGGTGGAACACAACGTCCGGTTGAGCTTTTTCAAACGCATCAAACAGTCCTCCGCTACAGATATCTACATCGGGCAGGTCAGCCACACTCACCTCGTTACCCTCGCTAGCAAGCCTGTCTTTCAGGCGGCTTCCGATAAAGCCTTTCCCTCCTGTAATCAAAATTTTCTTTTTACTCATATCACCAATACTACCTTATTTTTAGCATAAGAAAAAGGGGTCGGTAAGCCGAGCCTACCAAACCCCTTGAAGGGCTGCAAAGTGCGCAGCGACCAGATTGTGAAAGAGCCCTGTTAAAAAGAACTGACCCTGAAGCTCCACAACCCCTTTCCCCAGAAGTTCGTTGAACTCCTCTTTTGTGCAGCAGACTCTGCCCACGATTCCTTCCTGATCTTCTCTGGGATCTCCTTCATTCAGCTCAACGCGAGCAAACCAGATCTGGGCGAGCTCTGAAGTAATGCCAGGAAGCATGGGGCAACCAGGAGAACCTTCTCCGTCGAGCCTTATGGGATCCCCTATGATGCGGAAATTCCCTTCGGCAACAGCTTCCTCTTGGATGCTCTCCAAGATAGTTTTCCCCGCTCGTTGCCCGAATGAAGGAACTTCAAGCTCCCACCCCCCTCCGTGATCAAAACCATACATAGCAAGGGCAGGACGCTCGTGTTTCACGAGAACCACACGATCCATCCCTTGAAGATCGTTCCAAAGAGGAAACAGAATGATACCCCTACCTCTATGCACCTCTGTTCTCGCCACCTGCTGAAAAACCATGGGCGTGCCACCTAACCTTCTTGCAGCATGGAAGAACACCACTACCGGAGAGGTAGGCGAGGTTATCACAAAACAGAGAGGCCTGTCTCCCGTCTCTCTTTCCCATTTTTTTATCTGGACGGGATCAACAAGCACCTGGATCGGAGCGCCATCTCCAGTATGCGGAATGACATGGTGGTACAGCTCCAGTGCTTCTGTGTAAGGAACTTGTGTAATGAGCGGCATCGTGTGAATCCTCCTGAAATCGGATGCCCAAGCGTATCAAAACGTATCTTTGGATGTCAAGTTTTCTTTCGGAGCATTCGCTCGGCCTCCCTAATACTTTCAGGAAAAGTAATGGGAATCCATGTTTTTGCAACCACAAAGTACAATTTTCTCCTTTTGATCCATTGCCGTACATAATCGGTAAACTCGTACTCTCCGCGCTTTGATTTTTGAATACTCCAGTGAAATATGGAGGGATCTAAAAAATATGCTCCAATGCTCACCAGGCTGCCCTTTGGATGTTCTGGTTTTTCTACAAGACCAACGATCTCCTCCCCCCGCGTCTCCACTATTGCAAAACGTTCTGGGTGCTCTGCCTTTGCAACTAAAATTGAGGGGTATCTTTGCAGTAATCTTTGAATATCTCCCCTTGAATATAAATCATCCCCATTCATAAAAAGGCACTTGTCTCGCAGGAATGGCAGTGCTTGTTGCGCTGCGTTTCCTGTGCCAAGCTGTTTTTTTTGCCAAGCATACGTTATCTTAAGCTTCTTGTAACTCTTGCCAAAGTGCCGTTGAATCATTCCTCCCTTGTACCCCACAATAAGAATCACCTCGCCCACAAGACCGTTTAACTGTTCCATATTATGCTCTAAAACAGGGATGCCAAGCACTTCCAATAGGAGCTTAGGCTTATTCTTTGTAAGGGTGCCCATGCGCGTGCCCCTGCCTGCGGCGAAAATCACTGCCTGCATACAATTTACACGACAATATTCACTAATCTTCCTGATATAAAAATGACCCGCTTTACTTGCTTCCCTGCCATCCATCGCTGTATCTTTGCGTTCTTTAAGGCGAGTGCTTGAACCTCCTGTTCAGAAGTATTCTGAGGTAACTCTACCACATCACGTACTTTTCCATTCACCTGCACCACGAGCCGGATCACTTTTTCTTGGAGCGCCTTGGAGTCGTATGCAGGCCATGGCTGATTATGGATGCTATCCGTGTGTCCCAGCCGATGCCAGAGTTCCTCGGTGACGTGCGGAGCAAACGGCGCAAGCAGTATCAGGAGCGTGTTGTATTGTTGAATTGTTACATTGTTAGATTGTTGAACTGCATTAAAGTATCCCATGAGCGCCGCAATGGCAGTATTGTAACGCAGATTCTCTAAATCTTCGGTAACTTTCTTGATTGTTTTATGCCGTAATGTTTCTAATGTTAAATTTGGAGTTTGGGATTTGTCCCGACCCTGTCGAGGATCCTCGATGAAATCGGGATTTCGGATTTCGGATTCCCGCCTGACCGGCGGGCAGGTCGGATTTCGGATTTTCGTTTCCTGAACAACATTCCAGATCCGGTTCAGGAAACGATATATGCCCACGATGCCCTTGTCGCTCCAGTCTCCTGCTTGGCCCAAAGGGCCAATAAACATTAAGTACATGCGCACCGTGTCGGCTCCATATTTTGCAAAGTATTCGTCTGGATTCACCACGTTCCCTTTTGACTTTGACATTTTTGCCCCTTCTTTGGTGATGAGACCGTGGGCGCGGAACTTCTTGAAGGGCTCTTCAAAGTCGGCAAAACCAAGGTCATGCAATACCATGGTGATAAATCTCGTATACAGCAAATGCAGCACGGCATGTTCCTGCCCCCCGATATACATATCCACCGGCAGCCAACGCCGTGTAATCTCTTGATTCCACGGAAGCTCGAATTTCGAATTTCGAATTTCGAATTTCGAATTTTTAGCTCCTACAGAAGGGTACCTGAAGAAATACCATGCAGAATCCAAGAATGTGTCTGACACGTCGGTTTCCCTTTCGGCTTTGCCCTTGCACTGCGGGCATCTTGTTTTTACAAAACTTGCAACCGAAGCCAGAGGGGACTTTCCCGTACCTGTTGGCCGAAAATTCTTCACATACGGCAGCAACACTGGCAAATCTTTTTCCGGCACCGGCACAGTCCCGCAATCGTTGCAGTAAATTATCGGGATCGGCGGCCCCCAGTATCGCTGGCGCGAAATGAGCCAATCGCGAAGATGATACTTTGCAGTCAACTTTCCCTTCACATATTCCGTAATTTCTTTCTTTGCTCTTTCCGCATCCATTCCACTGAAATCCCCAGAGTTAACCAATGTTCCTGTGCCTGTCCAGCACTCAGCTTCTACTTTTATCGCTGTCACTCCTCCGGCAGCAATATTTTCTGGACCTGCTTGAATAGCCGGCAAAATCTGCAGAGGTTTTGGTTCCACTACTTTCTTGATTGGAAGCTTGTACTTCTTTGCAAATTCAAAGTCGCGCTGATCATGGGCTGGCACTGCCATGATCGCACCCGTTCCATACGAAGCCAGCACGTAATCTGCGATAAACACGGAGATTTCTTCCTTCGACGCGGGATTGAGCGCCTTCATTCCTTTCAGTTCTACCCCTGTTTTTTCTTTTGCTAATTCCGTGCGCTCAAGCTCGCTTTTGCTTTTTGCAGATTCTCGGTACTGCTCAATTTCGCTCCAGTTCGTAATTTGAGACTTCAGCTCCTCAACAAGCTTATGCTCTGGAGCTAACACCATATAAGTGGCTCCAAACAAGGTATCTGGCCTGGTTGTGAATACTTCTATTTCGAATTTTGAATTTTGAATTTTGAATTTTAACAACGCTCCTTCCGACTTTCCTATCCAGTTTTTCTGGGCAATCTTGGTACGTTCTGACCAATCTATTTTTTCAAGATTTTTCAAAAGTCGCTCTGCATATTTGGTGATTCTGAAAAACCACTGTTCCAGTTCTTTTTGCATGACTTGGCTTTCGCACCGCTCGCACTTTCCGTTAATGACCTGCTCACCAGCCAGCACGGTTTTGCATGAGGGGCACCAATCAACCGGCGCCTTCGCCCTATACGCCAAACCTGCCTTGTATAATTGCAAAAACAGCCACTGGGTCCATTTATAATACTCGGACTCTGAAGTGGTGACTACATGATCCCAAGCAAAAAGAGCCCCAAGTTGCTTGAGCTGCTCGGTAAAATGCTTGATGTTTTTTGCGGTCTGTACCTTGGGATGTACTCCTTTTTTAATGGCGAAGTTTTCAGAGTGAATGCCAAAAGAGTCAAAACCCATTGGCTCAAACACGTCAAAGCCCTGCATCCTTTGGAATCTTCCGTGAATGTCAGATCCGGTGAATGCATATACGTTCCCCACATGCAATCCTTCGGCTGAAGGATACGGGAACATCATAAGGTTGTAGTAGGGCTTTTTCGCCTTTTTCAAATCAACGTTCCACGTCTTCTTTTCGTCCCAGATCTTGGCCCATTTCTGTTCTATTGCACGAGGATTATACTCTGACATAAGATACAGTATACATGGA
>JACOVR010000048.1 GCA_016177245.1 Candidatus Wildermuthbacteria bacterium
CTCCGGTGGTGATATACAAACGTTCATCGGGACCGAAGGCGATGCGGCCGCCATTGTGCACCGAAGCTCCCGGGATCCCTTCGATAATTATTTTTGCGTCGCTAAGCGTTTTTCCATCGAATTTGTAGCGCACCACCTGATTGGTAATTCTCTCCTGTTTTTCGGTAGTGAAATACAGGTAGATGAACTTACTGAACGCATAGTCGGGGTGCAGCGCCAAGCCCAAAAGCCCGCCCTCTCCTCTCTCTGCAACGCCCGGCACGGAAATCGAAACAGGATTTTTCCCAACTACGCGGAGCGTCCCTTGCCGCTCGGTAACCAAAAAATCACCATCCGGAAGAAATCCAATCTCCCATGGAGTATCCAAATCTTCTGCAACCACGGTGAACTCGCCCGCCTCATTGCTCTTTGGGCTTTGGGTAGATTCTTCGTCTACACCCTGTTCTGGTATCCTTTGCGACTCCTCGGTTTTAAACAACGCTATAAAAACTCCTCCTATTGCCACAACAACAAATAAAACCAACCATATTTTTCTTCCCATATATGCTTTTTAGTGTATCAGAAATCTGAAAAATCGGAAATAAAAAGCGGCGTGGTGTGTCGCCGCTGGAACAATGTTATCACACGACCTCAACGGATTGTGGCCCACAAAAGAAAACCAGCCACAACGGCTGCCCAGCCCCCTCCGGATAATGCGCTTGCCCACAACGGCAACCCCACGAGTACGGCAAGGGAGAAACCGAGGGGTACCCCTACCGCTGCCGCAGTAAACAGGCCAGCGAGGGATACCAGAGCGAGCATTATCATCACGTGAGGCCCAAGCCCTTTTGTCTGCAGGGGCCATCCGAGATCTTCCATTCTTTCATTACCCATGCCCTTGAGCTCCTTGTACCTGGTACTATAGATTTTCTATATCTTTTCTTGCACAAAGTCAACCGCTGGGGATTGCGTCTTGCACGGGGCAGCCGGCTTTGTGCCAGGCGGAAAATGCAGGGTATATGCGAAAATCAATCGTTTTGAACTGACGGGAAAAATTCCCCTGGTCATACCTCCTTGTATAATACACAAGATAGGCGGGCAAGGAATCAGCCGGGAAGGCAGCAGCAATTTCAAAGAGTTTGCGCAGATTCCCTTCCTGCTTTTCTTCGTACAGGTGCGGCGCCTCCACGCCAAACAAGAGAAATGGTTTGTGGCCGGAAGCTTCCACCAGCACGTCTGCTTCAATATACCGGAGCGGAGCGCTCTGGAGCGCAACCAAAGCGTTCACGCGAATCACATCGGGGTGATAGTGATAGTTATCCATCAGTTCCACAACGAGTTGGGCTTTTACCAATTCTTTTTCGGGCGGAAAGGGCGGTCCTTCCTCACCTCCATAGGCAATTTGCGATGCCTCTTTGAATTCAAGACGCGCAAACCTCACTGCGTGAAAAATAAGCTGAACGGCTGAAGGAGTCATGGAAGAAGTTTCTGCTCTTTAAAGCTCAAAAACTTTGCGTTTGCCACTATGACGTGATCGGCCACATCAATCCCCAAAAGCTTTCCTGCTTCTGCAAGACGTCTTGTAATTTCGATGTCGTCTCCTGATGGTTCGGGATCATCTGAAGGATGATTGTGGGCCACCACGATATGGGCTGCGTGGCGGCGTATCGCCGCTTCAAACGTTTCTCTCGGGTGCACGATGCTTGCGTTCAGGGTCCCCACAGAGATCGTGTCGATTCCTAGGGGCTTGTTGCGAGCGTCAAAAGAAAGAACGAAAAAATGCTCCTTTGCGTAATTTCGTATCTTTGATTTTACCAACCGGTATATTGCTTCGGGGGAGGTGATGGATTTTTGTTTCTCCTTGTTTGTTTTTGCAGGTTGAATTCTGCGCGCCATTTCAAAACAGGCCTTCAGTTGAGAGGCCTTCGCAATGCCAAGTCCTTTGATGGTTTGCAAATCTTCCAATGAAGCAGAGAGCACCCCTTCCAGCGAACCAAACCTTGAAAGAAGTTTTTGGACGGTCATCATGACCGATTCGCCATTCATGCCCCTGCCAAGCACCAAGGCAAGAATCTCCTGCGCGGAGAGGGCTTCTGGACCAAAAGCCGCAAGACGTTCACGAGGACGTTCTTCTGCGGGCAAATCGCGAACCGTGAATGATTGTTTCATAACAATTTTGAGCGATAGGAATGTCCTCGGTGAGTAATCTCTGCCACGATAATGAGCTGTCGTACCTCAAGAATCTTATAGACAATTCGGTACGGCCATGATCGCACAGAATAATATCCCCGGTATTTCCCTTTTAGTTTCTTGCCCTGGAAAGGATTGCTCCGCACGAGGGAAAGTACAGTTTCGACTCGCAGTTTATCTCTTCCTTGAAGCCGTTCGAGGTTTTTGCCTGCCTTGGGATGTACGACGAGGGTGTACTCCATAGCGTTGATTTTTTATCGCTTTATCTGCGACCACAAAACCCTCCTGCGCGAGAATCTTTTCGAGGGTAGGATAATTTTTATACGCGCCGCTCTGAATGTCTTGCTCCACTTCTTCAATGTGTTTGGCGAGATCAGGAATTTCCTCAAGAGTTGCAATCGTCTCCCACAATGATTCAAACTCTTCCACGGACAAAATTACTGCCTTTGGTTTGCCGTTTTCCGTGAGGGTATAGTAAGTATCGGGTTTTTGCACCTCGTTTATAATCTCAAAAATCCTCTTTCTCGCCTCGGTGATGGGAATAGTTCTTTTGGGGTCCATGATATATGTACATTATAGCGTACATCAAACACCCCTGTCAAGCCCGTGTATAAAAAATGTTATTATGCAACTAATATCACAAAAAAAATCTGGAATAAAAAGTTCCGGCGGGGTGCAGGAACTTAACCATCGATGCCCTCGATATTAAAAGTTTGTGTGCTCGACCTTTGACGAAAGCGGATCTCTGCAGGTGCACCGTGTCTGGGGTTCGTTGCAGGTTTTGCACTTTGGCATGCAATGGTCATAATCTCCCCCGCACCCATGCCTGAGATCGTGAGCTTTCATGACGGCCTTGCACATGTCGCACTTGTAGCCATCAGTCGGGCCGCCGCATTTTCTGCATAAAGGTTCCATATTCCATCATAAATCTTTACAAAGTCAAGTCAAGCAAGCCATCGACGAAGTTGCCGGTACAATACGCAAAAAAAGCGAGCGAGAAGAGCAATGATGTTTCGGCAAATCCTCACGATCGTGAAAAAGTGCCGAAAACTACAAAATAGGGTTTCTCTGATCAAGAACTCAAGGAGGCAACGCAATTGTTGAAGACCCGAACTTGAGTGTTGTAGGTTTCGACAAGGGTTTTCGCGCCCTGCACCAGTGTATTGTACTGATTCACCAGCGCATTATATTCATCAACTTTTGCGTTGTATTCCTGGCCCCTCTTTGGGCGCGTATTTTCAATTTCCTCTCTCATTTGGCTAAGCTCGTTTTCGATCCCGCCAATCTCGAGCTGCGCATCCTCAATCTGGGTTTGCAACGGAACATCGGGACGCGGGCACAACGACGAGGGCGCTCCAAAAATCTGAACAGCGAGCCACAACTCCTTTTCTTCGAATATCCCCTTCCCCACTGCAATACCTATTTCTCTGTGGGATCCTTTCAAAATGTTTGCCCGGTGGCCGGGGCTGTCCATCCACGCCTGCGCCAACGCCTTGTCGTCTTGGTAGTTGCCCAGCGCGAGATTTTCTCCAATGGAAATAAATTCATAGCCCGCGTCCTTTGCCAAATCCCCTGCTCCCTCCCCAGTGGGGGCAACGTGCGCAAAATACTGCCGTGCAAACATGTCCTGGAGCTTTTTTGAGGCGGCAACGTCGAGCCGGGCATTTGAGAGCAACGAAACAAGGCCACTCTGGAAACGATGAACATTCGTCCATTGCAACACGCCCTGTTTTGTCAAAACAGAAGCGGCCTGCGGAGGCGTTTCAGGGCCCCGCAGAGGCGGAGGAGCTGAAATAAATTTTTCGATCTCCTGAACAACAAAATCTTTGGAAGGGGCAGAAAGAGAAGGAAACTCCTGCCCAAAAGAAGGAAATAAAAAAAATCCTGCCGCCAGGATCAGAAAAGAAAATAAAACAAAAATAGTCCTCATCGAATTTCATTGCTGTTTTAAAAACCCAACGACGATGGCGATGCGAAAATATCTATCCATACATGTAGTATAACATTAATGGCCAAATCTGCGCTTCCGTTGGCTAAACTCCTCAAGCGCCTGGTTGAAATCTTCCTCCGTGAAATCGGGCCAGTATTTCGGGGAAAAATACAACTCTGCGTACGCTGATTGCCAGAGAAGAAAATTCGAAAAACGTTTTTCTCCTCCTGCGCGGATCACAAGATCGGGTTCGGGCAGACCGGCTGTGGAAAGGAAAGCGGGAAAAGTGCTTTCATCAATTTGTTCGGCGGCAAGACCCTGACTCATCATTTTTTTGACCGCCTGCACAATATCCCATCGCCCGCCATAACTGATGGCGAGATTCAAAAAAAGCTGATCCTGTTTTTGTGTTGCGGTTTCTACGTCTTGAATAATTTTTTGGAGAGACGAAGGCAGTCGTTCTTTCTGGCCGATAATCCTCACCCGCACCCCATCTTTTTGAAATTTTTCCATATTGTTCTTGTCGGAAAGGCCTTTCTCAAACAATGTCATCAGATAGTTCACTTCTTGGCGCGATCTGCCCCAATTCTCCGTGGAAAATCCGTAGGCAGTGAGAACGTTCACTCCCCTTGCTTTTGCCCACTCGCAAAGCCGCAAGACATTTTCATACCCTGCCCTGTGCCCTTCCAAAGACGGAAGCCCTTGTTCTTTTGCCCAGCGTCTGTTCCCGTCAAGAAAAAAAACGATATGTTTTGGTATGATTTCATTCATAACGCAAACCCTTTGAGCTGCTCGCGCGCCACAAGAAATCCTGCGGCAAACGAAAGCAGGCAAAGCAGCACAACAACGGTAAAAAGTATTATATCCGATTGGTATCTTTTGACAAGAGTTTTGAGTTTTGCTACGATAGTTCTCATGGCTCAAACGAAATCAACGGGTGCATCGCGGCTCGGAAGGGATTCTGAACCAAAGTACCTGGGCATTAAAATATCGGACGGGCAGGCAGTAAAGGCAGGCCAGATTTTGGTTCGCCAGCGAGGCACCAAATTTTTTGCCGGGGAAAACGTTCGCATGGGCGGAGACAATACGCTCTACGCCCTCAAAGCGGGAACTGCGGAATTCGCCACAAGGGGCAGGCAGCGATTTGACCGTTCCCGAAAGCTCGCCAAAATCCTCAACATTATCGAAGGCAAGCACGAATAAATTCTCGAAAGAGCGGATGCGGACTCAACGGCCGCGATTGTAACTCGGGGTGAAACTGGGTTCCTAAAAAGAACGGGTGGTCTTTTAATTCTGCGATTTCCATAAGATTTCTCTCTGGATTTACTCCTGAAAATACCATGCCCTTTTTCTCGAGTCGTTCAAGGTACGCGTTGTTCACCTCGTAGCGGTGGCGATGACGCTCGGAAATCATGGGTTTCCCGTATGCCCGGAACGCGATCGTGCCTTTTTTCACCTTGCAACGGTACGCGCCCAACCGCATCGTGCCCCCGTACTGTTTTTCCTGCAGAATTGTTTTTTGGTCGGCCATGACGTCAATGACCGGATCGATGAGTTTCGGGTTTGCAAGTTCTGTCGAATGCGCCTTTTTGATGCCACACACGTTTCTTGCAAATTCAATCACCGCAAGCTGCATTCCAAAACAAAGCCCAAGGTATGGAATTTTTTTCTTGCGGCAAAATTCAATCGCCTTGATTTTTCCCTCCACTCCCCTTTTCCCAAACCCTCCCGGGACGATCACCCCGTTGAACTGCGCAAGCTCTGCCACTGCGCGGGGATTTTTTTCGTATGTCTCTGAAGAAATCCAGGTAATGTGCGGCGATCTCTTATTCATCCAGCTTGCATGCTTTACCGCTTCAATCACCGATATATACGAATCCTCCAGAATAAAATTTCCGGTGCCAAAATATTTTCCCACGATACCGATTTTCACGGGCTTCTTCGCGTTCTTTGAGGTCGAAACCATCTTTTGCCACTCGCGCATGTCTTTCGTTTTTGATTTGAGTCCGAGCCGTAAAAGCAGTTTCTCGCCTAGCCGGTCTTTTTCAAAGTTTATGGGAACGTCATAAATACTCAAAACATTGGGCGCTGCAATGACATACCCTTTTGGGATGCTGCACATGAACTCGATTTTCTCTTTGCGCTTTTTGTCGAGCGGGACCGCGGCGCGCGCCAAGATCACGTCGGGGTGAATTCCAGCGGCGTTTAAACTGCGAACCGCGTGCTGGGTTGGTTTTGTTTTGAGCTCGGTGCCGCCTGCGCCCAATGCCGGCAGAAAACTCACAAGAACCAAAACCACGTCCTGTGGGTTTTTGATCTTGAGTATCCTCACTGCCTCCAAGAACAGAATGTTTTCGTATTCTCCAACCGTGCCCCCGATCTCCACGACCGCAATGTCTGCTTTGTCTTTCTTTACCGCGCGGTTTATTTGGTCAATCACTTCCAGCGGAATCCGCGGAACAACCTCAACCTGTTTCCCGCCATATCCCAGATTACGCTCCTTCTGAATCACCGAAAGGTACACGCTGCCGGTAGTCATGTAATTC
>JACOVR010000008.1 GCA_016177245.1 Candidatus Wildermuthbacteria bacterium
CCTTGCGGCATACGGCCCTGAACCGTACGTGTTTGCCAATTTCACCACCTGCCCTTGTTGTTATATTTTTCCCCACGCCCGTTTCGTTTTGAAATACCAGTTGGAAACCTGGCTAAATCGCCAGGAAGGGTCTGCAATCATTCCGTCGCTTACCCCCCGAAGCGACTTGGGCGTTACGTACACCACAGGCATGTCAAACAGGAAAAGTGCGGGAGCATCTTCAAGCAGGATGTCCTCCATTTGCTTGAGGAGGGTGTTTCGTTTTTCTTCATCGAGTTCTTTTCTTACTTTTTCCAGGAGCGAGTCAACATTTTTGTTTTCATACGACGACAGATTCAGTCCCGGGTCTCTTTTTTGCGAGGAATGCCAAAAGGGGAACAGGTCTGCGATGGTGCCGGTAATTTCTCCGAAAAGCAACGCCTGAAAATTTCTTGGTTTCAAAGTATTTCGTTCAAGCTCGGAGGGTGTTTCGAGCTTGATGTCCACCGCGATTCCGAATTTACCCCACTGTTCTTTGAGCTCCTGGGCCGTCTCTTTCAGGGGATATTGGTCAACGGTGCTCAATGTTATGGCGAGGGGAACAAGTTCTTTTGAGGATCCAAAACAGAGTTCATTGAGTTTTTCTCTCGTGGAAGGCCCGACTTTTCCGTTACCTGCTTTCAAATTATTAGGCGCGAGGATTTCTTGAGAATATTTTTCTTGGAAGCGGATGACCGCTTGTTTGGTTTGCGTTCCAAAGGTTCCAGAAACCGTTCCTTGGGGGTAGATCTCCGGTCCTCCGCCTGGCGGGTTCGCAAGGCATTCCTGCAACGTTTCAACATCCGCGCCCGTGCTTCCAACTTCCAAGTCCCTTTGGAGCTGCCCGCCTTGCCTCTCTATTTTCCCCAGGATCCCATTTTCTTTTTTGTACCCTTGTTTTTCAAATAATGCAAGGATTTCGTCTTCCCCATGCGTCGCCTCGGGTTCCGTGTTGCCAAACAGAGAATGTTTTGCAACTCCTTGGACCGTCTGCGCCAGCGTCTCCCTGTCCACGGCATTTGCAAGGATTTGCCTGATCTCTTTCTTTTTCACAGGGTCTGCGGGGTCGTTCCCGGCAAGGTTGAAAAACACCGCAAAATATCTGGGCAGAGAGAAGCGGTATTGTCCATACGACCAATCAGACCCATAGGACCTATTGTCCACAAAGGTCCGCACCTCGTTTCTTCTGATTGCCTCCTGCAATTCTTTTTCGGTCGCGAAGAAACGGAATGCAAATGAACCGATAAAGGGTTTGTCTCCGTGATAGCGCACGTTGGTTTCAAGCCGGATTTCTTTCACCGCGCCCGACCGTTCCCTCGCCACCTCTCCCACCTTGTAGGGCCCCGATCCCACCGGTTTTATATTGTAGGAAGAAAACGCGAAATTTTCCGGACCGATATTCTGCCAAATATGGGCGGGCAGTATTTTCAGCGTGAGCCGTTCGAGAAAGGGCGCATAGGGCTCTTTGAGTTTGAAGAGTACTTTTGTCCCCGACACTTTTTCTACCTCCACTCCTACCCAGTTTGCACGGACAGGAGATTTGAAGCGGGGGTCCTGAATGGTTGCCACCGTGAAGAACACGTCATCTGAAGTGAGCGGGAAACCGTCTTGCCATTTCAGATTATCGCGCAGCGTAACCTCAAACGTTTTCCCTCCTTCTTGCACGATTATTTCTTTTGCCAGGTCTGGCACGATATTGTTTTTTTCATCGTATGTGGCGAGTCCCGCAAACACCAACTGCACCAGATCTCTGTCTGCATCATTTGCGTCAGAAAACACCGGGTTGATCAATCTGGGCGATCCTACGATTCCCTCAACAATTGTTCCTCCGCGCGCCGGAACTTCATGAGTGCTTGCATAGTAGAACGCGCGCAGCACATAGAAAGAAGAAATCACAAAGACAACGCCCAAAAGGGAAACCGCAATTTTTTCCTTATTCGACAAAACCTTTGGAAATTGCAACCACTGCCAAAGTGTGGGAAATTTTCTCATTCGCGGCTATTGTATGAGATTTAAAATACCAAGAGCAATAAATACGAATCCAAGAACAAGAGTTAGCCAGTACAGTTTTTGCTGGATGCCTCTTCGCGTTGCAAAAAAGCTTCCCTCGCCCCCAAAGGCAGAGCCAAGCCCAGATCCCCTCGGCTGCAAAAGAACAAGCGCAATAATAAGGATGGAAACACCGATCTGAAACAATGGTATGTATGTCATTTCAAAAGAAAAAGAGTGATTGCAACGCCAATAAGAAAAAGAATGCTCGTGGCAATGAAATTCACGAAGGGCCTCAAAATCGCAATCACAATGCCGAGAACGGCGCCGCCGATCAAAAGTTTTTGCAACGGCACTGTGGCGTCAGAGAACCATGGGGTAAATCGCATGGCAAGCCAAAGCCCCGCAATCCCTGCAATGATCGACCCAATGAGCGTTTTGACCATGTATTGCATAGATTATCACGCGCGTCCAAGCAAGTCAATCTTCCGGAGCTTCCGATGATAAGAAATGGCAAAGCGATGGGCCTCGTCACGGATGTGAAGGATGAGATTTTGAATGTTCCGCGGCAGGGTTTTGAGCGGTATTGGTTTCGTTTCGCTCGGCAGAAAGAGTTCATTGTGCCGTTTTGCCAATGCGACAATTGCGAATTGCGGATTGCGAATTGCGGATTTATGCAGCGCTTCAAGCGTTGCGGACAATTGCGGTTTTCCGCCGTCGATCACCATCAGGTCGGGGTATGGCCACTCTCTATGTTTCAGCCGGCGCGAGACGAGTTCTTGCATCATTGCAAAGTCGTTGGGTTTCCCTGAAATGCGAATTTTGAATTTTCGATACCATGCTTTGGCCGGCTTTCCCCCAAGAAACGTTACCATAGAACCGGTCGCTTCCTGCCCCTGAATGTTTGAAATGTCGTACGCTTCAATACGGACTATCGGTTTTTTTGTTTTGAATATGCTTTGAAGTGTTTTTTGCGCATCGTGATAATTATGCTGCAGCAAGGGTAATACGATAGGCGTGTGCGAAACGATTCTTTCAAGCGCGAACAGTTGGTCGCGAAGTTGCGCCGCCTTTTCAAAATTCTGCGCCTGCGCAGCAAGATTCATGGCTTTTTCAATGTTCCTTGCCACCGATTTGCGCTTTCCCGCGAACACGGCAGCCACATATGCAATGTTTTTTTTGTATTCCTGTTTGTCGGGGTTGGGCCCTGGGCAAAGCCCAAGATGGCACCACTGGCAGGGTTTTGCGGAGTGTTTTGTTTGGGTGTAAAAGGGGAATGCCCTGCGCAGCATGCGCAGCACCTGTCTTAACGCGCGTCCGTCCACAAACGGGCCAATATAGCGAGTATTTAGTATTTGGTATTTAGTATTTGGGGATTTGTTTCGGATTTGGTGACTGATAAACACCCTTGGTAGGGGTTCTTTTGTGATGCCCACATAAAAATATCCTTTGTCGTCGCGCCACATCACGTTGTATTTGGGCTGGAGTTTTTTAATGAGGGAGGATTCCAAGAGAAGCGCGTCAATATCAGATTGCGTTGGAATATATCCTACTCGTTTTACCTTGTCGCGAAATAGGTGGTCTCGATACGAGGATTGCGAAAAGTGATTTTTCACCCGTTCCTTGATGTTCTGCGCTTTCCCTATGTATAAAATCTCTTCTGGCCCAGCCAGTGCATACACCCCAGGATCCTTTGGAAGTTTTTCAAGATTTTCTCTTGGAATATAGTGGAATTTCATACTGTATTATACCACCAATAAAAAAGATCCCGGTGCCTGCCCAAACGAGCAGACGACCGGGATTGCATGACAAGAACTAGTTTGCCGAGGACGACGGGCCTTTGTCCCTAGGCGGAGAGAGCAATGCTATTGGTTTTTTGTACACCTCCACTGGCGGGCATAGATTAAGCCAAGTGGAGATTAGCTTTGCCCCGATTAACCGACCCAAAGAGGATACTCCCAAAACGGCGGTGATAACCTCTACGACCGTGCCCCCGTCGCTATAGAGGCCAACCATAGGGCTTCACTTCGAGAGTAGTTGGGCAATAGGGAGGGTCCTCCTAGTGCCGTAATCCACGCAAGTACAGCTAGTATGGGGACTAGAATGGCGATGGCCGCGGCTCCCAGCACTATTGCCAAAGGGATGCCCCGTACCAAGGTATGTCGCGAGTAACTCAACTCCTCGATTTTTTCGGAGAGCCACGTGAGTCCTCCTCCGATCTTCCCTGCGCCGAACACCACTAGGAATGCCTCGCAAAGGTTGCGAGGATCTCGATCGGAGATTTTGCTGGCCCATTTTCTCATGAGCCAGGAGTTTGCGTCGAACCTCACTGCGCCTCCTGCCTTGCGGAGGAGAAACGCCCATATAACGATCCCAATGACAATTGCAAGTATGAAAGTTCCTCCCAGGGATAACCCAAAAATCAACCAGCTCATCTTACGCCTCCGCCCCTATTTATTTGTCCTGATCGCTGACACCATTATACACAAAGACATAATTTTGTCAAATTTTTGGGTTGAGACAAAAGAAAAGCACCTGCCTTGTGGGCGGGTGCCGAGGAAGTGGCCTTCGTGCTCTCCCTATTATTACTCTTTCTTTCTGCTTCTTTGTTCCGAAACAATCTGGATCGTTGCGCCCGCCAGTATCCCGCCGCCTCCACCCCCGAGGAGTACTCCCATCGTGCCGACCTCGGAAAGATCGGAATCGAAAAAAAACATGACAACACCACTGATAAAGACACCGATCGCCAAGCCCGCACCAATCCATGGTGCTTGGCGTAACCACAGAAGTAGATCGGAGAGCATCGCCTTTTCTCCTTCGCCGATATTCTTAGCTATCCAAACATATAGCATATCTTGCATTTTCTCCGCAAGAATTGCGTGATAGGGGAGGGTAACGCATCTGTGGATACTTATTACCATTGCGATCGCAGAATTAATAAGTTACCAATAGTAAACAACAGGAAAAAAGAAAAGCCCTGGGCGTGAACGACCAGGGCTTCGGGGTTAGTTGGCCGAAGCTACGAGGCCTGCGGGAGCGGATGAGACCCCCCCCTCGCCAAGGTTGAACTCGGCGATCAAGAACTGATCTCTATTAGGGGTCTCCCCGAAAATGACCACCACCCCGCAAGCAGCGCCAACCTTTTTGCGTGCTTTTTTGCTGAATGCTTCTTTGGGGGCCCAGACCCGGATTGTTTCGAACAATCCGGCAATCCTTGCCCTTTCGACGGCAGTGCGAACGTTCGGCGGCATGGGTTTTTGCAATGCGTAGAGACCTGCATAACTCAATTCTGGCATACCTGCGGCCACAAGTGCTTTCTTTGCTTTTTCTTCCCAACGGATTACTACTTGATTCCCGACAATAAGCCATGCCGCTAAGGTCGCTACTACGACTCCGCCGATTGTCCAGGGAACGATGGCGGAAGAAAATTGCAAAGTGAGTAGAAGCCCTACGCCAACACCCGTCACTGCCAGCGCCGTGAAGGCAAGCAAGCGTAATACCAGGCGGGTGCGGGAGCGGGATGGCCTTGGATCCTCGAGCCATCCCATTTCGTCTTCCGAGGATTCGGAGTCAAACGGCTCATAGCCAGCTTCCAGGACCCGAGCCCGTAAGGCAAGAACTTTCAGTTCCCATTCTAGGTTGGTGATCATGTTCTCTAATTCCAACCCAGTGGAGTCATGACGTAGGCATGGCCTCATTGCCTCGAGCGATACGATGTCTGCCTCGAGTTGCGCAATTTGCTCTTTGGCGACCGTGAGTTCATCTGGGGCTTGTTTCGATGCCGATGCTTGTGCAGACACTTGCTTCCTCCCTTAATCCAACTTCCGGTAAGGTCTACTTTCTTTCTACATTCTCTTGGAGATTGTCGCAAGGGGTGGTATAATGCGGTACTCAAATGAACCAGGGCGCGAGCACAAACGTAATCAAAATAAAGGGAGCGAGGGTGCATAATTTAAAGAACATTGATGTTGAAATCCCCAAAAATCAGCTGACTGTGATCACGGGCATTTCTGGTTCAGGAAAAAGTTCTCTTGCATTCGACACGTTGTACGCAGAAGGCCAGAGGCGATACGTGGAGAGCTTGAGCGCATACGCGCGTCAGTTCTTGGGAGTCATGGACAAACCCGACGTTGATTCAATCGAAGGAATCAGTCCGGCAATCGCAATCGACCAACGAAAAGCAGCTCACAACCCCAGGTCCACTGTTGGAACCATCACGGAGATCTACGACTATCTCCGTCTTTTGTTTGCAAGAATCGGAATTCCCCATTGCCCCAAGTGCGGCAAAAAAGTCGCCAAGCAAAGCGTGAGCCAGATTGCCCAGCACCTTATGAAACTTCCGCAGGGAACTGAAATTGCGATTCTCGGACCCGTCGTGCGCGAGCGCAAAGGAGAACACCAGGGAATTTTGGAAGAAATTCAAAGGGCTGGGTTTGTGAGGGTGCGGATCGACGGCATTGTCTGGCGCGTAGACGAGGCGCTTCAAAAACAACTCGACAAAAAGAAAAAACACAGCATTGAAGTGGTAGTTGACCGCCTTGTCATTGATAAAGATTTAGATAAACCAAGATTGGTTGATTCGCTGGAGACAGCGTTGAAACTTGGGAAAGGCCTCGTCATAATTTCGAAACAGAAATCAGTGGTTGAAGACTTTGTCTTCAGCGAGCACTTTGCGTGCGAGGAATGTGGCATCAATCTGCCCGAGATTGAGCCGCGACTCTTTTCTTTCAACTCTCCTTTTGGCGCATGCACTTCGTGCCAAGGGCTTGGAGAAAAGCTCGAGGTCGATCCAGAATTGGTCATTCCCAATCCCCGGCTTTCCATTGCAGAGGGCGCGATTTTCCCGTGGGCCCACGCATCTCACAAAATAGGCAGGCAGGGATTTTTCTGGTGGAAGCTAGAAGAGCTCGCGCGAGAGCACAAGTTTGATTTAAATGCAGAAGTCAAAGATCTTCCCCCAAAAGTGATTGATCTGGTTTTGCAAGGAGAGGGAGGGTTTTCCGCCAAAGGCGGACCAGCCTCTGGCTGGGAGGGAGTGATCCCGTGGCTCGAGCGCAGGTACCACGAAACCGATTCTGATTTTGCGAGAGGAGAAATCGAGCAATACATGGTTGAACGGATCTGCGAGGTGTGCAAAGGGAAGCGGTTAAAACCCGAAGTGCTTGCCGTGAAGGTGTCGCAAAAATCGATTGATGATATTGTGCACCTTCAGCTCAATCATGCGCAAGCATTGTTTCGTTCCCTCAAGCTTTCCGAGGGAGAAAAGAAAATTGCCCATCCCATTGCGAAAGAAATCGTGAACCGCCTCGATTTTCTTATCGAAGTCGGCTTGGAATACCTCACCCTCGCAAGAAAGGCAGGAACGCTTTCTGGCGGAGAAGAGCAGAGGATTCGTTTAGCAACCCAGATTGGTTCCAAATTGAGCGGAGTACTCTACATATTAGACGAACCCTCGGTGGGCCTTCACGCGAGAGACCAGCACCGCTTGATTGCCACGCTCAAGCAATTGAGAGATTTGGACAACACCATTGTGGTGGTGGAGCATGATCCTCAAACCATCAGGGCTGCCGACTGGATTGTTGACATCGGTCCTGGCGCTGGCAAGCACGGAGGCAGGGTCACGTTCACAGGCACGCCAAAAGCAATCTTGAAAAGCAATACACTCACCGGTCAGTATCTGTCTGGCAAGAAAAAAGTTGAGGTGTCTAGCGGCGATACCAAATACAAAATACTAAATACTAAATGCTTGGTTGTGCGGGGGGCTAAAGAGCACAACCTCAAAAACCTCGACGTAAAAATTCCTTTGGGCAGGTTCGTGTGCGTCACGGGCGTGTCAGGGTCTGGCAAAAGTTCTCTGGTGAACGACATTATCGCGCGCGCCCTTCTCAAAAAATTCTACAACGCGAAAGAAGAGCCGGGAAACCACAAGGCAATCGAGGGGATCGAGCTTCTCAATAAAGTTGTTCTTGTTGACCAGTCGCCCATTGGCAGAACGCCCCGGTCAAACCCCGCCACCTATACAGGGGCTTTTGCGTATATCCGCCAATTATTCGCGCAGGTTCGCGAGTCGCGCATACGGGGATACAGCGAGGGCCGTTTTTCATTCAACGTGAAAGGAGGAAGGTGCGAAGCGTGCGAGGGCCAGGGGCTAAAGAAAATCGAAATGTATTTTCTGCCCGATGTCTATGTAGAATGTGAAGAGTGTAAAGGAACGAGATACACCCCTGAAGTTTTGGAAATTGAATATCGGGGGAAGAGCATTGCAGAGGTGTTGCGAATGACCGTGGAAGAAGCGCTGGGATTTTTTAAACACATTCCTGCCTTGGCATTGAAACTGAAAACGCTCAACGAGGTTGGGCTTTCGTATGTTGAGCTTGGCCAGCCCGCGCCCTCGCTGTCTGGAGGGGAGGCGCAGCGCGTGAAGTTGGCAACTGAACTTTCGAAAAAAGCAACCGGCAAAACTTTGTATATTTTAGACGAGCCGACAACGGGCCTGCATTTTGACGACATCAAGAAACTTTTGGGAGTGCTCAAAGAACTTGTGGCACGCGGGAACACGGTGCTTGTGATTGAGCACCAGTTGAATCTTGTGAATTGTGCTGATTGGATAATAGATCTTGGTCCAGAGGGTGGTGATAAAGGCGGGTACATCATTACTGAAGGCTCTCCCGAGCAAGTGGCAAGAAATCCAAAATCTCACACAGGTAAGTTTCTGAAAGAACTTCGTCGCAGAGAATTCTGATTCATCCAACGTTTTACAAGCTTGGATTCTACCTTTTTGAGATCTCTGAGTCGTTTTTTGTGTTTTAGTTTTGGTTTTAAAACCCGAAAAAGATGGAGAAGAGTAGATTGTTTAGAGATTGTAAAAGACCAATGGTTATTCCCATAGATAAGTCCATCTCGCTTTACAAACCCCTTCCTTACTAAGAGACGCGGCGCATTACATGGGATTCCTAATTTCAGAAAATGTCGATAAATACAGTGTAGAATTTTTGTATCATAAGAAGCCAGAATAAAACGAGTTTGACGATGATCAGTCCAGAAACATCCTTCCGCATCAGTATATCCCCCGACAAAAGCAAAGAAGTGTGATGAGTTCTTGAGAATCCATGGTGACACAGCGTCTTTTTTTGGTAGGAGAAAATCGAACGTTCTATTTACATGAACGACAAAGATTTGATTGCCGTCTTTCCTTGGTTTTCCTATCCATATATGTCCATATCGCGCAAAGAGTTTTCTGAAAAGCGCAACTTGTTCTTTTTTCGTAGAGGTACAGTCAATGCGCAAGGTATGTTTTCCCGGATCAATTTTCACATGGAGATCGCCTAATCGAAACCCAATCAGGTATGCCTTTTCTTCTGGAGTGCCGTCGAAATCGTGTTTTTGGTACTTGGTATGATAGTACGCAGGTCTACGAGTAGGAAGTCCGTATTCTTTCATAAGTCGTAGAATATGACTGCCACTCCTCCCAAGCTTCTTTGCAATCTCTACTTGAGTAAGTTTGTATTCGTAATAAAGTTTTCTGAGCACCGATTTTTTAATCTTTTGTTTTTGGCCATAAAGCCGTAATGCTTCAGATCTGGTACGAAGTGGAATTTTATTTCGCACTATCTCTCGTTTCACTATAGAAATATCACGATCAAGATTTTTTGCGATTTGTGGTAGGGAGCACTTCTTTCTAAGATATAAATACTCTAACTGAGATTTTGGTATTGTAATAATATACTTTTGCATCGCAATCTTTACAGCATGAGCCTGTTTTCTTGTGGAGATACCGAACCGCTTCATTTTTTTATGAATAGTAGTAAAGTTGCAATGCAGTTGTAGCGCCATCTCTTTCTGGGAGAGCGCCTCTGTCCAGTATAGCTTCTTTAAGAGGGGGGCAGTGATGTCTGGTCTTGGCATATACTTTATTATATCATAAAAGTTACCCCATATTAATAAGATTCTCGATGGGATTATCTACTTGGGTTTCGAGGGAAGCGACAAAGGAGGAGAGATCGTTGCCCAAGGCAGTCCCAAAGACATCAAAAAAATCAAAACCAGTTTCACCGCAAAATATTTATAAAAAGAAAACACCCCTGGCAGACCGTTCGCGAACGGTCTGCCAGGGGCTTGACTTTACCCCCTTTCTGCAGGGATTACCGTAAACCCCCGCCCTTGGACGGGAAGGTTTCCGCCCCCTGCCACCCTCACTTTGACAGGAGGGGTAACTTCTCTCCCGTCTCTCTCAAAGAAAACGGGGGCGGCGAGCTCCATGTCCTGAAGCTCAAAGATGAACCACTGATCCCGCGAGGAAACAGGCAGAATACCTGCCGTGACCTCTAGGGTATGGGTGGTTCCCGGCTTCAGGCGGACGTACGGGAAAAACGTGACTGCTCCGCTTGGGTCGAGCCTGAATAGGGAATCCATACGTTCCCCGTCCACCCAGAGAGTGAATCTTTCAAGCCCGACATCGGGCAGAGATCCTCTCTTGGAGAATTTCGTGGTGCGGAGCAATGGCTTTGCTCCGGTCACGGTGAACGTGGTGCGAAATACAGATGCTCCCTCATCGGGCGCGCGGATGACGGCATTGAGGGGCGCAGCGTTCCCCGGAGGAAACTCCACCACCACCTCTGCCGGGATTGTTCCTGCAAGAGGAGGTCTTTGCATAAGTTTGCTGATCTCCCCCGCCGGAACTGCGAGGCCGAATTCGCCAAGCTTTCTGCTCACTATTCCTAGGACCTTCCCCTCGCGGTTCAAGAGTACGCCCCCTGAACTTCCGTTTGCAACAACAGCATCGAACTGGATGAGTTTTGCGAACGGAAGTCTCAATCCTTCTCTGTTTAACCCATTCACAATCCCCGTGCTGAGCGAGTTTGAAAGACCAAGGGGATTGCCGATGGCCGCTACTTCTTCGCCTTCAGCAACAGAGGTTGCGAGTTCAAGGGGTTGGGTATCCAATGGATGGTCGAGCTCGAGGATCGAAAGATCGCGGTCCTTGTCGACGTGCTCCAGCCGCGCCCTGATGCGGTCTTGGTTAGCCGTCTTAATGACGATTTCCCAAGACCCCTCGGGAACTTCCTCAACTACGTGCAGGGCAGTCACAATTCTGTTCCTGCCTTCGCCGTAGAGGAAGCCCGTGCCCGTCACTCGATCCGTCTTAACCTCTACTATTGCCCCCTTCGTTTTCTCGAAGATGGCGACGGGGTCGAGACGGTTCGTGACCTTGGCATTGATCGCGCTCAATTCACTTTTGAGCGTGTCGAGCCGCCTGTTTGTTTCTTGTACATTTTTGTCCAGGATGTTGCTCTCGTTCTTCAACACAAGGACTTCCTGAGACGTTGCGTACCCTCGGAGTCGATAATCCAACTCGACAGTCCACGGAGCCCTGTTTAACGTTTCCTTTGCTGCGCTTGCAGCTTGGAGAGCGTTAGAGGCAAGCTTGCCTTGGTTTTCCACCCGGGCGCTAAGTTGTCTCTGATCGTGTTTGAGGTCGACGTTTTGGGCAACCAATACGCTGCCCACAACGATCAGAACCGCGAGAAAAACTTCCCAAAGCCGAGGCGCCAGTTTGCTGGTATCCATGGGTTGCTCCTTTCGCTATTCACTTTCCTAAAATACTGGAAAAAGCATAGCATGTTTTTTTATTTCTGTCAAATTTCTTGGGGGCGTGGTTTCTTGCAAACAGAAGCGTTTGTGGTAGAATGCAATAAAGTTCTTCAGCAGAAGGAGGGAGCAATGTCACGACAGCGGCCTCCATATGAAGTAGCGCTCGAGCGGTTTATCAGTGAACAATGCCCTTTGTGCGGAAAAGGGAGAGGGGATTCCCATGGGATCGAGGTACGCGAGAACATGGGAGATATGTTCTGCCATTCGTGCAAGCAATCATGGACGCGTGTCACGGTTTTAAATCTGAGGCATGTGCTCCCTCGAAATGGGGCAAGCCCCCCCGCTCCTAAGCCTGAGATGTCCTTGGTTGAGCAACGGGTTCAGCAGTCCTCGTTATTGCAGCGGCTCTTTGGAAGGGGGAAAAAGCTGGTGGATTGACCGCCAGCTTTTTACACCCCTTGACAATCCTTCTTGGTTTTTCTACAACTATCTACGAAGGCAGTTAGCAGTCCCAAGCGCCTACTGCTAAAATTTTAACAATTCAACAATGTAACAATATGACCATCAAACCCCTTTCAGATCACATTTTAATAGAGCCGCTCAAAGAAGAGCAAAAAACAAAGTCGGGCATTTTACTGCCTGACACCGCAGAAAAAGAAAAGCCAGAACAAGGCAAGGTTATTGCGGTTGGCCCGGGCAAGAGAAACGAAAAGGGAGAAATCATGTCAATTGGGGTAAAGGTGGGCGACACGGTGTTGTTTAAGAAATACGGGCCCGACGAAATCAAGATCGATTCGCCAGACGGCGAAAAAGAATATTTAATAGCTTCGGAGGAAGATATCTTAGCAGTCATAGAAAATTAATGCTACGAAATGGCGAAACAAATTTTATACAGCGAGGATGCTCGCAAAAAACTGAAGGCAGGAGTCGATAAACTCGCAAACGCAGTGAAAGTCACGCTTGGTCCAAGGGGCCGCAACGTCGTGCTCGACGAGGGTTTTGGTTCCCCAACCATCACCAATGATGGCGTGACCATTGCAAAAAAGATTGAGCTCGAAGACAAGATTGAAAACATTGGAGCAGAAATCATCAAAGAAGTCGCGTCAAAAGCCAATGATGTCGCAGGAGACGGAACCACCACCGCTACCGTGTTGGGCCAAGCCATTATTGGAGA
>JACOVR010000004.1 GCA_016177245.1 Candidatus Wildermuthbacteria bacterium
GCAGCACCTCGAAGAGTTGGAGCTGTTGAAATGTTGGCATGCCATACAGTTCCAATGCTTCATCCTGTCGTATATATAAAGAACAAAAGAGTTCAAGTTCCTGGCCTTCAGACGCCTTCGCAAGCATTGGCGCAGCAAGAAATACCTTGTATCCTATAGAACCCGCGCTTAGTATGATAGAGTCAGGGGCCTTGGCCAACACCCTGCCCTTGAGATAAGAAATCATATTCTTCTATACTAATGCAATTTAAGCTTGTTTCAAAATTTCGGCCAATGGGCGACCAGCCGCAAGCGATCCACCAGCTGACAAAAAACATTACATCAGGCATTCCCCACCAGGTGATTTTGGGCGTGACTGGATCGGGAAAAACCTACACCATGGCTTCTGTGATTAAGAAAATCCAAAAGCCAACGCTTGTGATTTCTCCCAACAAAACCCTTGCAGCCCAGCTCTACCAGGAGTTCAGGGAATTCTTCCCAAAGAATGGCGTGCATTACTTTGTTTCGTATTACGACTACTATCAGCCAGAAGCATACATCCCCCAGACCGACACGTATATTGAAAAAGACGCCAAAATCAACGAGGTGCTCGACCGGCTTCGGCACGAGGCAGTTCAGGACGTGCTCAACAGGCGCGACGCGGTGGTGGTTGCATCGGTGTCGTGTATTTACAATATCGGGTCTCCCGATGAATACCGGCGCGTCGCATTGCACGTGAAAGCAGGCCAGACAATGAGCAGGCGGGACTTTCTCTCCCACCTCACTTCTCTCCAGTACCAACGAAACGACTTTGACTTTGGCCCCGGAACCTTTCGGGTGAGAGGAAGTGTTGTAGAAATTCACATCGTGACGGGAAAAGAAATAGTGAGGGTTGAATTTGAGGGAGAACGAATTGTTTCGCCAAAATCATACACCCTGTACCCTGCAAAATTCTGGGTAACGCAAGAAGAAAAACTCAAAATTGCGCTTGCCAACATACGGCTTGAGCTCCAAGAACGGCTCTCTGAACTACGAAAGAAAAAGAAACTGCTTGAGGCGCAGCGTTTAGAGCAACGCACGAATTTCGACCTTGAGATGATCGGGGAGTCGGGCTATTGCCACGGCATCGAGAACTATTCGCGCCATTTTGAATTTCGAAAACCAGACGATCCTCCCTTTACCCTTCTTGATTATTTTGGGGATGATTTTTTGGTGTGCATTGATGAAAGCCATTTAACCCTCCCCCAGTTAAGAGCGATGGCAGTGCAAGACCGCATGCGCAAGGAAACGCTTATCGAACACGGCTTTCGCCTTCCCTCTGCAATAGACAACAGGCCGCTCACCCTTCAAGAAACATTTCAAAAAATACAGCAGGCCGTGTATGTGTCTGCAACGCCTGGCGAATTTGAAAAACAAAAGAGCGGCAAAAAGAATATCGTAGAACAGCTCATACGCCCCACCGGACTTTTGGAGCCCGCAATAGAAATCAAGCGTACCGGCAATCAAATCAAAAACCTTGTTGAAGAAATCAAAAAATCAAAAGCTAAAAGCCAAAGAACGCTCGTGATAACCCTTACCAAACGGCTCGCTGAAGAAATTGCGAATTTTCTTGAAGAACGCGGCATCAAAACCCAGTGGCTCCACTCTGAAGTGAAAACGCTTGAAAGGCCTGGCATCCTGGAGGGTTTTAGAAGGGGCGAGTTTGACGTGATCGTGGGAATCAATCTTTTGAGGGAGGGGCTCGATCTGCCAGAGGTTGCGCTCGTTGCGATTCTCGACGCTGACAAAGAAGGATTCTTGAGAAATGAGACAACCCTGATTCAAACAATGGGCAGGGCTGCGAGGCATCCTGAAGGAAGGGTGATCCTCTACGCAGACAAAATGACAGGATCGATGAAAAAGGCGCTGGGAGAAGTGCGCAGGAGAAGAAAAATCCAGGAAGCATTCAACAAAAAGCACGGCGTTGTGCCCAAACCCATCGTAAAGCCAATCAGGAAATGGCTTTTTGGAGAAAAATCACGAATCGTACAGGAAGAATTCTCGCACGTGAGAGACGCAACGTTGCTTGAGAATGAAATGAAAGAAGCTGCTGCGTCCCTTGATTTCGAACGCGCGGCGTATCTCCGCGACCTCATCAAATCCCTGCCAACAAAGACGGGGTAAGTGCCGCTGACACCAGATATAAGCCAGACATAAACTAGACATAAGCTAGACATAAACTAGACATAAGCTAGATACAAGTTGGTTAATTAACAATACTATGGTATAGTTAGTAAATCACTATGTCGAAATATAAATACTATTTTCGGAAGCCAAGAACGGAAATTGCGAAGGATGTCATGCGGTGGCTTCTTGCGGCTGGGGCGCTCTCAATCGCTGCCACCTCTCCGTTTTTTGGAATCCAGGCCTGGCGAGCGTTTCACAAATGGCAACAACAAGAAAAATATCAAAAACGTAGATTCTCGAGCGTGTTCACTCGGCTCAAGCGATCTGGAGTTATTGCCATGGAAAGAGACGGCCACCATGTTGTGATCTCGCTTACGTCCGAAGGCAAAAAGCTTGCTGGGTATATGCAAATCGATGCTCTCAAGATCAAACACCCAAAACAATGGGACAAAAAATGGCGTCTCGTGCTTTTCGACATTGTTCAATCGAAACGAACAGAACGAAACGCCCTTCGCGCAAAATTACAGGAGTTGGGATTTCGGTTCTTCCAAAAAAGCGCATGGATATGCCCCTTTGAATGCAAAGACGAAATTGAGGTTTTGAGAAACTTTTTTGGCCTGGGCAGCAAAGAAGTATCCTTGGTGACCGCACAAAATATAGAGGACGAGAATCATTGGAAGAATAAATTTGGGCTTGATCAACTTGGTTAATTACTGATACTATGGACTTCTTAATGAAACGATAGAAACTGCCCCCCAACCTCCTGCGCAAACTCTTGAAGGGAGTAAGGGAACGTGGTATAAATTTCTATATGCCAATTACAAAGTCGGCGAAAAAAGCGCTGCGCCAAAGCATTCGAAGGCGAGCACAAAATCTTAAGGTAAAAAATACTCTCAAGGCGCTCGTCAAGCGCGTCCGGATGTTAGCCTTGCAAAAAAATTCCGGTGAGGCAAGGGCGATTCTGCCTGCCCTGTTCAAGGCCCTCGACAAAGCTGCGAAGCTCAACGTCATCGCGAAAAACACCGCGTCGAGGCACAAGTCGCGCTTGACAAAACTGATCTCAAAAATCTTATAGCCCTGCGACAAGAGAAAACAGGGCTACGGCAGGTTCTTGTTTGCCTGTTTTTATCGCAAGGTCGGTCTGGAAAATTTTCTCATGCATCACCCGCGGGTTGGCGAGGGTTCGAATATACCACGAAAGCATGGGGAGCATGGAAAGGGGGCGGTCTCCTTTTTCAAGGCGAACGCAGAGAAGTTCAAGCGCCCTTTTTTTGTTTCCGGCTCGCAATGCGTTGATTGCTGCGAATACATCGGTCTCTAGATTGATCTGCTGGAAGAATGGTTTGAGGTCTTTGGTTCGCAAGAAAGAATTTTTTGACTTTGCAAATGCCGCAAGTTTTTTAATCTCGTTCGAAAGCTGCCATGCGTCACTGCCAATTTCTTTTTGAAGCACGGCGACTGCTTCCGTCTCGATCTGCACGCCATACCGCCAGAACTCCTGCGTGATCCATTTTCGAAGGCGCGGGCCTTCGAGCGGCGCGAACTCCTGCGTCTTTGCGCGTGTTTGAAGCAATCGAAAAAGGGGCTGGGACTTTTTTGGATCCCCCTCCTCAAAAAACACGATAATGTCTTTTGAGGTTTCGAGGATTTTTTTTCTTTGAGCGAGAAATTCGGCAATGGCTGGATTCCCCAACGCGTTTTGGACGATAAGGAGTTTTTTGTCTTGGAAGAGCGAATTGGTTTGAAGCTCGGTCTGGAGCTGGCTAGGATCGACGGTTGAGCAGTCGAGGCGGCGCAAATGCACGGGATTGGCATGGCGGGTGGCGTATTCAGCAATGATTTCCTGGAGCTTGCGGCGCGCAAGAAATGTTTCTTTTCCAAAGAGAAATACAAGCATCTACGCGAGGTGGGTTCTGATTTTTTCAATCACCTCCTCTGGGGTGAACTGAACCTTGATGAGAAAATCTGCGGCGCCAAGCTCCAACGCTCTTTCAACGTCTTCTTTCCCTCCAAGGTTGGAAAGGATAACCACGGGGATGGAATTGGTTGCATGGTTTTCTTTCAGGTGCTGGAGGACTCGAAATCCATCGATGCCGGGCAGCATCATGTCGAGCAGCACCAAATTTGGTTTTTTCTCTTTCGCGAGCTCAAGCCCCTTTTCTCCGTCTGCAGATTCAAACACCTCGTAGCCCTCCTTGCTAAGTTTTTGGGTCGTTAGTTCTCGAAGGAACGGGTCGTCTTCAATAACCAGGATCTTTTGCATGCATCTATTGTACCATGGGGATCATATCTCCCCAACTCGTCCCTGTCGACGCCTCCACCACAAGGGGAATGTCGAGTCGGCAAGCGGTTTCCATGGCATGCCTGATGGGACCGAGGCACAAAGCAATCATCTCGCTCTTGATTTCAAAGAGTAGCTCATCGTGGAGCTGAAGAATCATCCTGACTCCTTCTTGAGACGAGAATGTTTTAAAAACCTCGACCATCGCCTTCTTTATGATGTCTGCAGCAGAACCCTGCACGGGGTGGTTGATTGCAGCCCTTTCTGCAGCGGCCCTGATGCGCGGGGTAGAAGAATCAATATCGGGAAGATACCGCTTCCTTCCCCACATGGTTTGCACATAGCCGTTTTTGTGCGCAAACTCTTTTGTTGCTTCCATGTACTCATGAATCTTTGGGAAACGGAGAAAATAGTTTTCGATAAAATCCTCTGCCTCTCCAAGCGATACGCCTGCCGATTCTGCAAATCCCCTTGCTCCCATGCCGTAGATGATTCCGAAGTTGAGCGCTTTTGCCCGGTAGCGGAGCTGGGGCGTCACCTTATCGGCGGGCACCCCAAATATTTCAGCTGCAGTAAGCGCGTGGATGTCTCTCCCCTCCCGGAACACTCTCTGCATCTTGGGTTCTTTCGCAAGATGGGCAATGATCCGCAGTTCCATTTGAGAATAGTCACATGCGACAAACTTCCGTCCCTCTTGCGCAATGAATCCCTTGCGAATTTTCTTGGCCCAGTCGCCCTGCATGGGGATATTTTGAAGGTTTGGTTCTGAAGAACTCATCCTGCCTGTTGCGGCCCCGAGCTGGTCGAAATGCGCATGGATCCTGTTGTTCTGGTCTGCCATTGCGGGCAGGGGCTCAACATACGTATTGAGGAGTTTCGCAAGTTCTCTCCATTTCAACACTTTCGCCACGACGGGGTGCGTTTCTTTCAGCTTTTGCAGTTCTGGCGATGCAGTGGAAACAACGCCGCCTGGCGTTTTGTGAAGGCCCTTGGGAGAAATGTCCAGCTTCACAAAAAGAATTTCTGAAAGCTGGCGCGGGGATTGCAGGTTAAACGCAGTGCCCACCATGCGGAACACATCTTTTTCAATGCCTTCTAATTCTTTTTGAATATCTGCCCCCAGCGCCGTAAACCGCGAAGGATCGATCGCAATGCCTGCTTTCTCCATGGAAGCAACAACCGGGACAAGATCTTTTTCGAGTTCGTAAATTGTTCGCGAAAAAACACCCTCCTTGTACATTTTTTCAATGCGAGACATCACATCATTTCCAGAATTATTTTCTCCAACGCGCCCCAGAAGAGTGCGGAATTCGTATCGCTCAAGAAGTTCGCGCGCCTTGGCAGTGTTCAACCCGCTCC
>JACOVR010000009.1 GCA_016177245.1 Candidatus Wildermuthbacteria bacterium
CGCAAATCCAAAAGAAGCGCTGGCATTCCTGAAAGAAGCAGACAAGATATTCGGATTTATCTTTTCAAAACAGAAAAAAGAGAGTATCCCCGTTCAAATCAAGAAACTCGTGGAAACAAGGGAAAAATATCGAAAACAGCAAAACTGGCGCAAATCAGATCAGCTTCGCAATCGAATCAAAGGGGAGGGTTGGTGGGTTGAGGATACGGTTGACGGCCCCAAGATAAAGCCGCTATGATGGCATCACTATGGCAAACGGCGTGACCACGGAAAAATTCACTCTTCCCGAAAAACTTCCTCCCCAAAGCGTTGAGGCGGAAATGTCTTTGCTTGGGTGTTTGATGCTTGACAAAGACGCGATCGTAAAAGTTGTTGATTTTTTGGAACCGCGCGATTTTTACAAACCCGTCCACCAGACAATCTATGAAACAATGATGGAGCTGTTTGAACGGGGCGACCCGATCGACATGCTTTCTCTGCCTTCGCGCCTCAAGGAGAAAGAAAAACTCGACAGTGTCGGCGGCAACACCTACCTTACAGAACTTGTCAACACAGTTCCTACCGCGTCCCACGTGCTTTCCTACGCAAAAATCGTGCAGAGAAAGCGCATTCTGCGCGACTTAATTTCTGTTTCCCACGAAATCGGAGTCATGGGATACGATGAAACCGAGGATCCTGATGTGTTGCTCGATCAGGCAGAAGGGAAAATTTTCTCGATTGCCCAAAGATCGTTTTCCCGCAATTTCGTGCGCGTGAAAGATACTTTGGAAGAAGCATTCGAACGAATCGAACGGTTGTCGAGGCACGAAACAGCAACTCGAGGAGTACCCACTGGATTTGGCGATTTAGACAACATTCTTTCGGGCCTTCAGAATTCAGATCTTGTGTTGCTCGCTGCTCGTCCCTCGCTGGGAAAAAGCGCCTTGGCCTTGGATGTCGCGCGCCGTGTCGCAGTGAATCATAAAATTCCAGTTGCCCTGTTTAGTTTGGAAATGTCCCGCGATCAGCTGGTTGATCGGCTTATCGCGTCTCAAGCAGGAATTGATTTGTGGCGTTTGAGAACGGGCCGGCTTTCCCATGAAGTACGCGAAGGAGAAGAAGATGATTTTTCAAAAATCCAGCAGGCGCTGGGCATTATTGCAGAAGCCCCTCTTTTCATTGACGACACATCCGCTCAAAATATTTTGCAGATGAGGGCAATGGCTCGCCGGCTCCAAGTGAGTCAGGGGTTGGGCTTGCTCATTGTGGACTATCTTCAGTTAATAGAGCCCAGAAATACAATGGTAAGCGTGGTTCAGCAGGTTACAGAAATTTCCAGATCCCTCAAGGGCCTCGCAAAAGAACTCAATGTGCCCGTGCTCGCGCTCTCCCAGTTGTCGCGCGCCGTAGAACAGCGATCGCCCCAACGGCCCCGTCTTTCTGACTTGAGGGAAAGCGGATCCCTGGAACAGGACTCCGACGTTGTGTTGTTTATTTACAGGGAAGACCGGTATGATCCTGAAGCAATCAACAAAAACGAGGCAGAAATTATTATTGCAAAACACCGCAACGGCCCTGTCGGGTCGGTGAAACTTTACTTTAATGAAAAAACTGTGAGCTTTTCTGATCTGGCAAAGGAAATGAATTATCAAGGGGGAGAAGAAACCTCGTTGTAGTCATGGGTTTTCCTCCCTCGCTCTCAAAATATATTTTGTCCAACACGGCCGAACAGATTTTTTTGCGCGGCGTGGAATACGCAAAGCAAGACAGGATACACAATCTCGAATTGCATGCAAAGAAACTGCGCGCGTTTGTGCAGGGATCGGAGCGCTACGAAGTGGAGTTTCGGCAGGGGCCAAAATACGCAAAGGGTTCCTGCACCTGTCCCTACGCCCTTAACGAGGACTACTGCAAGCACGTGGTTGCACTGGCAGTGGCGTGGGATCTTGAGAACGGGGTTAATCTGCCCAGCAAGGAAGAACTTGCCGCATCGTGCTTGAAAATCGACTATGGATTTGGGAACAAGATAGAAGCAATATACCGGGACCCTCTCCACGCAGATCTCCAACTGCTGGCAGAAGCGTCTGATTACGGTTCCTGGACACGGCCTCATGCGAAAATCGCTCTGCACTTCCCTCTTGGGCAGGGCGCCCAGGCAATTTCGTTCAAAGAGCTTCGGGCCGGCTTGAAAAAGATTGCTCGTCTTGAAAGCCGCGCAGGATACGACCCTTATTTTTGCGCGGGAGAGGTTTCCGCGCTCCTTTCTCTTGCCTTTGATTCGGTTATCCAGCGCGCGGCGAATGTTTCTCTCGAAGAATATCTCGCCCTGCTCAAAGAATGCATTTTGTTTTACTACAACACCTACCTTCCAATGATTGATGGATCAGACGGCGTATGGCAGATTCCCTTTGCAAGGATTCAGCTGATGTTTGGAGATCTTGAACGCCGAGGTGCGGCAAAAGAAGAACAAAACGCCCTGAAAGCAATGCTCAACAAGAACATTCAGGGCTGGGGAGACATTTTTGAAGAACTAAAAATTCAGTTTTAATCAATAGAGATAATTTCAATTTCTGAATATGGCTGGCGATGGCACTTCTTTTTCTTTTCGCGTTTTTTTTGCTTGTAGCGAAATATTATGATTTTTTCTCCTTTTCCCTGTTTTAACACCTTCCCTTTTACCTTTGTTTTGAGCAAGGGAGTTCCGATTTCAACCTGCCCATCTTTTTCAAAGAGCAAAACCTGATCAAACACAACTTCCTCCCCTTCTTCCTTGGGGAGTTTTTCTATCTTTATTTTCTGCCCGGGCGAAACGATATATTGCTTCCCCCCCGTCTTTATTACTGCAAACATACGTCCCCCATACTATTCGATTTCCTGCGGCTTGTCAATTTCGAGAACTTCCACCTCGCCCGACTTCCCGGTGATTTTGAGAACATCCTTGTCGATTTTGGAGAGTTCTTTGTAGGCAATGTTGTAGGTGTTTACCGTGGTGCCGAGGTGTCCACCGAGTTTTTTCATGTATGTTTCGTAGCTCGCAATGTGCCGGCCCAGATCCTCCACGCGCTTGCGGATTTCTTTTGCGGATTCTTCAATTTGGAGAGCGCGAAGCCCCTGAAGCACGGTTTGCAGATATGCAAGAAACGAAGTGGGAGAAACAATGATCACTTTCCGTTCCTTGAAAGCGTATTCAATCAGGTCTTTCGCCTCAATCGCGCCCACTTTGTTCACGAGCAGGTCGTAAAACACGGCTTCAGAGGGTATAAACATAAAGGCAAATTCCATTGTCCCTTC
>JACOVR010000006.1 GCA_016177245.1 Candidatus Wildermuthbacteria bacterium
CTGTCCCGAGCGAAGTCGAAGGACTCAAGGGTTGGGAGCGAGGGTGCGAGAACTGCATGATGCGTCTCTGCATCGCAGTGTCTCGCACCCCCGCCCTTCCTACCTAACGATGGTCACCTCCTCTCGGGTGACCGTCGTTCCGGGCCTCGCCCGGACGGGATTTTTCTTGAGGAGGCCCAGGAGGACCTCCTCTTGCGCGGAGGGGAACACGAATACGGCCGTGTCCCCTGCCGAGATTATCTCGGCGACGGCGATTGCCGTGCCGAGATTGGATATCCCTATCTCCACCCAGCCGGGCGTTTCCGACTGGGGAACCAGTTCCAGCCCCAGCGATGGGGCCAGAACTTCAAGGATCCGCCGCTCCACGCCGGCGACCGCCAGCGTGGTAACGGGCGGCGTTCCTCGGGACGTATCCCCGAGGGACGTCCATCGACCCTCTGCATACTGTAACATTGTATCCTCCTCTAAATTTAGGCCCGAGCTGAAGACAATTTTTTATCTCCAATTCGGGCCCAAATTTATAAGGCGTAAGCATAGAATCCTGGTTTCTGAAAGTACTTTTCTATAGTGCCAGTATAGCATATCCTGCCGATTTTGTCAACCTCGCCCGGCGGGTTCAGCCCTCAACTCCTTGCGCGATTTTCTGCGCGATACTTGCGCGATTACTGAGGTGAGCACGATGCCTTGCGATTACCCTCGAAAGTAAAAAGTATACTAAAAATGCTGTAGCAATTATAGGGTACATGTATAAGTTACATGACAAGCAATTTCTTAAAATGAGAGAAAACGTGGGGCGGCATATCTTCTTCCCCAAGAGAAAAACAATAAATATGCTGCTGAAGCTCAAACATTTCCTTGAAGAGGCCGATTTCCTTGTGGTAGCCAAATGGGTGAATAAATACACTGTCTTGAAACTTGAAAAAGCCGAAATGTTCGAGAAAACTTCTGAACGCTTCGCGGGCTTCCTTTTTCGATTCTGGAATATCAAACACCAGCAGGTGCCATTTCCGATCCCATTTCGTAGGCATTGAGATCATCGCATTCCTTGCCAACGTTTTGAGCTCAGCTAATTTTTGACGCCTTCTCCCCTCTTCTGTAAGCTCCACCAGATATTCCCCATTTACTTTCTTGATTTCTACTAACTTTTTACGTGTAAGTGTTCGGTACGTTTTACCGAAAGATCGCCTAGAGACCTTTTCGTTTCCGAAAAATGGTTTTAGCGCAAGTAAAATCCCTGGCATTGTTACTACGACACCTATCGCCAGCCCAACTCCGATCGCGCACAATATCATTTTTGCGAGTTCTCCTTTTGCAAACTTTTTACTTCCCGTTGATTTCATATGCACTTTCTAGTATACCAAAATTGCTATAGCAAAAATAGGATACGTGCTTAGTATGCGTTCTCTGGACGGGGTGGTGAAACAAGAGATATAATAAAACAACTTTATGAAAGTTTTTGAGTTTCAATGTAATCCGAAGGCGAGGAAAGACCGGTTTTCAAGAATTGTTTCTTCCAATGATTTGATCGTTGCAGGAGAACTGCTCAACGCGCTTCCTTCCAACGAAAAATTCCTCGACGCCATCGTCGACACCATCCTGCAAGAATACTCAAATTCCAAGAATCTCAAACAATCACTGAAAAGGGTCAATGAATACCTTGGCGCAGAGGTAAAGAAAGGAAATGTTGACTGGCTTGGCAATTTTCATCTCGCTGCGCTTTCAGTAGGGATCAAACCGAAGGGAAGGGAGCAATTTTTCTCCCTTGGGAAATGCGGAACTATCAAAGCGCTTATCTCGCGCAAAGGAAATCTTATTGACATTGACAAGAAAGTTGAGCCAAATCGAAGTTTTGAGATATCGAGCGTGGTGTCGAGCGCGTTGTTCCCGGAAGACAAGGTTATTCTGTGCAGCCGCGATCTGTTCGACGCGTTTTCTGACGAAAACATTTTTTCAGATATCGCATTCTTCAAGGAAGAAAAGCAGTTTAAAGCTCTTTTTCAAGCAAAAGAAAAAATACTTTCGAAAGCTCCGGGGTTTCTTGTTTCTGCGCTCATTGAAGAAATTCGAATAGAAAAAGTTCCATTGCCGTTTCTCTTCAAGCAAAAACGGGATACCCTAAAACAGGCCATCCCGTTTGCGTTGCTTATCTTCTTGCTTCTGCTGGGATTGCTCTTATTTTAATTCCACCTTTGCTCCTGCTGTCTCGAGTTTCTTTTTGAGGTCGTCTGCCTCTTCTTTCTTCGCGCCTTCTTTCACCACTTGGGGAGCGGAAACCGCGGCATCAACCAAATCCTTTGCCTCCTTCAATCCCTTTCCTGTTACGTCCCTGACCACCTTGATGACCTCAATTTTCTTGTCTCCCACCCCTGCCAGCACCACATTGAAGGAGGTTTTTTCTTCCCCGGCTCCTTCAGCTTCACCCGCAGTCAGAGCAGCCGCCACTGCCACGGGAGCCGCAGCCGATACTCCGAATTTCTTTTCGAGCACTTTCACCAATTCCGCAAGTTCCAGCACCGAGAGCTTCTCAACGCTTTCCACGAGCGATTTGAACTTTTCTGGCACTTCGACTTCGCTCAGTGCAGGCACCTCATTTTTTTCTTCCATATATTTAGGAATTAGTAATTAGAAATTAGTAATTTACGACGTTTTGGCTTGCGCCAAAACGCGCACAAGACCTTTCATATTTCCTTGCAACACGTTCATGAATCCAGACATGGGCCCCGCAATTGTTCTCACAAGCTGCCCCCTCAATTCGTCTCTCGAGGGCAACATTGCAATCGCTTTGAGCGTCTCTGCGTTTTGAAGTTTGCTTTCCACGAATCCCGCCAATACTTTCAGATGCTCGTTTGTTTTCGCGAACTGAAACAACGTTTTCAACGGCGCGAATGCGTCTTCAAATGAAAATACCGCGGCAATCTGGTCGCCCAATGCCTTGAGCTTGAGTTCGATACCCTTTTCTTTGAGCGCTTTTTCAAACAGCGTCTTTTTTATAACCTGAAGTTTTGCTCCGGTTGTTTTCAGCTGCGAACGCAAAGAAGAAAGATCTTTTACCTTCATGCCTTTGTACCCAACAAAAACAAGGGATATTTGTTTCCCCACGGACTCCCCCAGATTTTTCAATATTTCCTGTTTTTGTTGTTTTGTTTTAGGCATGTTCGCTTCCGCTCACCACACGTAATAAAAAACGTCTGTACCGCAGACGAAGTCAAAAAACTATGCTTTCCTCGGTGGGATTTATGGTACAACCTACCCACTGTCTGCGGAATAAAACTACTGTATCATGCCTCAATACCGCTGTCAACTATTTTTTCAAATAGCGGGATTTGGCGAGATTGTGTTCGTCGAAGGTTTTGCTGAAAATGGTTCTCCCGTCGTCTTTGGCAGAGAGATAATACAGATACGGGCTTTCCGTGGGGTAAAGAGCCGCTTTGATGCTTTCGAGCCCGGGGTTCGCAATGGGGTTTGGGGGAAGGCCTCGGTATTTATAGGTTCCGGGTTCCGCATCAACCTGCAGGGCAATGCCGTATTTGAGCCGCTTCCACAAAATGCCTGCCACCAGTTTTTTGTCTTCTGGCGTTTGCACCTCTTTCTCAATAAGCGAAGCCATAACCACGATTTCGGGCGACACCTCGCCTACTTTTTTTGCAAAATTTTCCTTCATAAGTTTTGTGAGTCCAGAAGCGGAAATTGACCACGGCACATAGTACGTATCAGGGAAAAGATATCCTTCCTCGTTGAGAGGCAGTTCAATGGAAAATCCTTTTGACGCAAGATAGTCATTGATTTCTTTTACATCCCAGCCCTCAATGATGGTAATCGTTTCTTTGATCACGTCTCCTCGCGCGAACTTTCGCGCGATTGCGAATGCCGACTGCTTTTGAGAAAGCGCGTAGTCCCCTGCCTGAAGTTTCCCCGAAATGCCCATGGTGAGCACAGCCATTCGAAATAATGGAGCGGACCTCACGAACCCCCGTTGCTCAAGCGCGTAGGCGATTTCCCTGCTCCCCTGCCCTTTTTCAATGCGGAAAACCGCCTCTTTGGGAGCGGTTGTATCCACCGGACTCAAAAACCACCACAAAAAAATTCCCGTGCTACACAAAAGGAACAAACACAAAACCCGGATATTCAGTTTCTTCATATTCAGCATCATTTTTCTTTTGGAACACCCATATAGAGTCCCCGATGGGAACCACGATTTTGCCTCCTGTTTTTAATTGCTCTTTCCATGCCAAGGGGAGTTCTTTCGCCTGCAACGCGGCTGAAACTAAAATGTTGTCAAACGGCGCTTCTTTTTTATACCCATCTTCGCCGTCTTGGCACACGTATTTTGCCGCGCCCTTTGCTAAAAAACTGTATTTTGCGATGTTCTGCGTGCCAAATTCGCAAATGGCAGGCACGATGTCGATCGCGACCACCTTTCCTTTCTCCCCTACAATAGAGGCAAGGAGCGCGGTTGTCCAGCCGGATCCCGCTCCAATGTCGAGGATTTTTTCTCCTTTTTGGGGTTGAAGCTGTTCGATCATAAACGCAACCACGCTTGGTTGGGAAATGGTTTGACCCCAGCCAATGGGAAAGGCCTCATCAACTTCAGAAAGTTCCGCGAGTTCCCGAGGCAAAAAATCCTTTCTTGCAATCTGGTTGAATGCCTCAACAATGCGGGGGGTTTTTAGTATCCCTTGTTCTTGTAGATTTTTAACGAGTCCCATATGCGTTTGAGAGGATTTGCTCGGTGAATGATAAGAATCCCTTGGAGATGATCAATTTCGTGCTGAAAGATTCTTGCTGCCAGCCCCTTTGCAACTATTCGCACTGCCTTGCCCTTGGGTGTTTGCGCAAAAACCTCAACCTCTTCAGACCGCTTAATTTTTAAGAAAATATCGGGCAAACTTAAACATCCTTCTTCGTCGCTAATTTGTTTTTTGCTTTTCTTGAGAATTGCAGGGTTCAAAAAAGCATGGTTCTGTGTATTCCCCTTCACAATAATGATTTGGCGGGAGTCGCCCACTTGAGGAGCGGCAAGGCCAATGCCCTCGTGGAATTCCATGATTTTTTCCATTTGAGGTATAAGATGAACGATATCTTTCGTCACGGATTCCACCGGCTTTGCTTTTTTCAGCAATACGGGCTGTGGATATTTCACTATTGTCAAGGGGTTTGCCATGGATGATAATAAAAAAACGGTCGATTTTCTATATTACAATAGTACAATAAAAGAGAACCGTTTTCTATGCCACAACTTGCTGATGTTTTGGGAAGCACCCAGGTTCAAGTGATAACTCTTTTGATTGCTGCCGACGTTGTGTTGGGCGTATTGGGCGCTTTGATGAAGAAAGATTTCCGTTTTGGAAAGGTTGCGGGATTCATGCACAACGGAGTCATCGGATATGTGTTGGCGTATGCGGTACTGGCGTCGGTTGGAGAAGCATTGCCACAACTGGGGTTTGTTGTGCAGATCGCGTACGTATTGGTAGTGGTTGCCTTGATCGCCTCGCTGCTGCGGAATCTGAAAAAACTCGGCCTGCCCCTTCCCGGAACAGACATGATGTAGGGTGCAATTCTATTCCTATTGCATAAGAAAACGCCCTTCGACTTCGCTCGGGGCGTTTTCTGTTTTCGAGCGGGGGCATCCTGATTCGAACAGGAATCGATGGTTTTGGAGACCATCATTCTACCATTGAACTATGCCCCCTATCCTATTTCTTTGTTTCTTTGTGCGGGGTGTGTTTTCTGCAGCGCTTGCAGAATTTTTTCAATGCCAACTTGCCCTCTCCCTCCTTTTTCTTTACCATTTTCGATTTGTGGGCGGAGTAGTTGACGGCCTTGCACACCGTGCACTGAAGTTTTGCGTATGATTTTCGTTTCGTTGCCATTGTTCGCTGCGGCTCACCGCTGATTTATGCTGATTATGAGCTGATTTACGCTGATATCCTTGGAGCCTGAGGGCGGGATTGAACCGCCGACCTCGTCTTTACCAAAGACGTGCTCTGCCAACTGAGCTACCCAGGCATCAAATTACCCCGACCCCCGGCTTAAGAAACCTGCGGTTTCTTACGTCGGTCGCCTTAGGCGACCTCCTATTTTTCCACCACGGGATAATTTGCCATTTTCCCTATTATGGAAAATTGTGTGGGCGGTAGAGGACTCGAACCTCTGAAGCCCGAGGGCATTTGGTTTACAGCCAAACGTAATTGCCGCTATACGAACCGCCCATCGTCGGTATCCTATCATAAAATCCTCTATTTGCAAATGACCCTGCCGTACTTCTGTTTCCATTCCTCTATTTTTTTTTGATTGCCAGAGAGGAGCACTTTGGGCACTTTCCAACCCTGAAAAATCTCCGGCCTTGTGTATTGGGGGTACTCGACGAATCCCTTTGATTTTTTATTGCGTTCTGGCAGAAATTCTTTTTTGCCCACCACGCCCGGGATGAGCCGCGCCACTGCCTCAATCACTGCCATCGCAGCCACTTCGCCTCCCATAATAACGTAGTCCCCCATTGAAATCTCTTCGTCTGCAATGTACTTTGCGACCCTTTCATCGATTCCCTCGTATCTTCCGCAAATAAAGATAAGCTGGTTGAGCTTTGAATACTCGTATGCATTTTTCTGCGTGAACTTCCTCCCTCTGGGAGTGAAAAGTATCGTTTTAGATTTTAGTTTTTTGAATTTTGAATTTGTTTCGTGCTTCGGATTTCGTGCTTCGGATTTCAAGGCGGTAATCGCTTTGTATATTGGTTCTATTTTCATCACCATGCCCAATCCCCCGCCAAAGGGCTTGTCGTCCACGGTTTTATGTTTATCTACTGCCCATTTTCGCAGATTATGCGATGCGATTTTGAGCAATTTTTGCTTTTGCGCGCGGGAAATAAGCGATTCTTTTGCGAATACTTCGATAAGCTCTGGAAATATTGTGATGACGTCGAATTTGATCATAAATGAAAACGGCGCCACTTCATCGTAGCACCGTTTTCAAGAGAACTAAAGCTCTAGATTTTGAGTTCCTCGATAGATTCTTTTTGTCGTGGGCCGCGGCCTCCTTCGGGCTCCTCGATTTTGAGGTTCACCCGAGCGTGGTTCTTCAAACCAGAGATTCTCACGATCGTTCGGATCGATCTGGCTGTAGAACCTTCCCGGCCGATGATCTGGCCCATGTCTTCAGGATGCACTTTCAGAGTGAGCAATACTCCCATTTCGTCTACCTTCCGATCGACTTTCACGTCGTCGGGGTGGTCAACGAGGGATTTTATTACATACTCGAGAAGTTCCTGATACGGAAGTTTTTCTTCTGCCATATTCTTTCGTGACTTACAACTTACAACCTACGACCTTTTCAGCGCATCGGCTGTTCGGTTATGTGAGTTTATTGTAGTCCCCTTTCCAAAAAAATGTCAAGCCCCCGTCGAATGACGGGGTCAAGCCCAGAAGTGCTCCCACAGGAAGCAGTCCGCCTTCGCTAACGCTACGGCGAGACAATGGAGAGAACTCGTTTCCTGCGAGAACGCTTCTGGGTTTGAATATGGGGTGGAAAGCAAGGGACTAGAACCCCTGCTTTCCACCCTGTTGTTTGCCCCCCATCGGGTCGGGGCTTACTTGTCTAGGAACAAGTCCACGGCCCGCTGTAATGCTTCTGGCGGGGGTTCCACGAAATCGCCCCCTTTTACCGCCTGCAGCAGAGCATCTGCCGCTTTGGCGTCGAGATCGGGAATTCGCCCCTTGTTTACATAATTCCGAGCGATGGCCCGGGTAATAGGTTCTTCCCACTTTTCTTTTTTGCCATCTATGAACGTGGCAAAAAAGAGAAACCAGTGCCCCTGTCTGAAACGTAGATATTTTTTGACATAGTCCCCTTCCTGGTTTCCGCTCTGTTCAACCAGGAGGGACGCTCCTTTTCTTACGCTGTCCAGGATCCTCGAAACTCCATCATGACGACGCATCGATCTTCCTTTCCCTGATACCTGCCACACAAACGGGTCAGGCGCTGGCCGCTTAGAGGGCGGAAGTTTCCTTCCGGGCACGGAATTCTCAATATCTTTTAAGAACTCTGTGCCGGGAAAGAATTTTTTCAAAGAACCACGCCCCGTACTAATTTTGTTTCGCAAAATTTAGTATGGGGTTTCCCACATTTCAGCCCACCATTCGACAAGCTCATGGCAAGCGGATGATAAGCTCAAATGTGGAGGACGAGTGTGACCCGACACACTCGTCCATTGTTGTTCCGCCCATCGGGTTGGGCCTAAGGGTTCAGGTCGTCTCGTTTTGCTTATCCGGAGGATTCTTCCTCTCAAAGAAGAAAAACATCGGGAGAATAAACAGATGGAGCAATAGGACGACGGCCGGCACGATAAACAGCCCAATCGCGTGTTTTAGTAGCGGGTATCGGACTTCTTCCGTTATCACTTCGTCAAACCCCCTACCATCGCGCACGTAGCCGATGATCGTGATGCTGACAAGGGAAACCGAAAGCGTCACGATCAGCGCCAGTTGGAGGTCCTGGACCCAGGCTGCTGTCCAGAACGCAATTCTGGCGGCCGCTCCCATGAATATGGTGACCCAGAGCGCTATGACGCAAATCGCAAATTTCCTATCCCCAGAGTTCATGGCATCCTCCTTGTTTTCGCGCTTGCTTGCTATGTCCTTCATAGCAGCGAGCTACCCGCCAACAGTTATGCTGCTGGTGAGCATTTCGCCGCTCTGGATGACTAGTACAATTTCCTAACAATTGTTTGACTATTGTACTGATTATATTTTACAAGGTGCTATCCAACCTCTTAAACCCATCACATTTTTGTGTGTACCACTTTTCTACGGCCGTAGGAAAGTGGTTATACTTTGTGGTGAACTTGAGAGATTGTTGACATACACTTTTTGAAGATTTAGGATGAACATATATGGCGGAACAAAACATCGAAAAACTTTTAGATAAGCAAACCAAGGTTATTTTGAATGCTGTTGATGAAAAGCTCTCAATGAACCGAGTGAGTATTCTTGCTGATGTTGACAGAAAGCTGCAGGCCATGGAACTTAGAATTGATCGAAAAATTGATAAGCTTACCACCACCCTAGACAAATTCTTAAAGCGCATGACCGACATGGAAGATGAATTTACCCTCATGAAACAAGACATTAATCGTGTCAAGCAAGTGCTCAAAGCGAAACTCGGAGTTGATCTCGTCTAGCCGCCCCTCTCAAAAGGCGGTTTTTGTTTTTCAAGGAACTATCCCCACATTTCAGCCCACCATTCGATCTGCCGTAGGCAGACAACGATGAACTCAAATGTGGTGGGGAACGAGTGAAGCTCGATACTCGTTCCCCTATTCTTTTTCGGCCATTCGAGTTAAGACCGGGCAGGTACAATGCCCCTGCCGGGCTATCTATCGTACATTGCTACTCCTCATGTCTGGCCCCTTCGGCTGGGATTTCCAGATGGCTACCTGGCGCAGTCGGGCTGTCCTGAACAGAAAATATGGAACAGTTGCTTTGGCTGTTCTCGGATCTCGGGGTCCGGGTCGGGGAATCGCGCGTTGAAATCCTCTGAGAACGTGACCAGAACGCCAGTATATTGAAAGAGGTTGTCCCTTGCCCTTTGTTCGAGCAGGATTGGTCGGGTGAATACCGTTGCGTTCCGCAGGGCACTCTCCCATGGATCCTCGGTGTATATCTGGAAGGCGACGAGGTCTTTCCCCCAGACCCTTCCAATGATCGGCTGTCCGTTCCCTGCCCTCGCTTGCCAGAAGGCCTCTAGGAGTGCTGCGTTCAAAATTCTCTCGCGTGTCAATGCGCCGTAGTTTATTGCTGATTGGTGATCGCTTGCGGCCAGCTCGGTCTTTAACTCGGCGACGTCGCCTTGCGAGACCGCCAGCTCGGCCCGGAGGTCGGAGCGCTCATCGAGCGCCCAAACCGAGACCGCCCCCAGGGCGACCACGGCCACGACGAGCACGGCTAGAGCAAGCTTCAGTTGAACCCCGATGGTCTTCATGGCTATCTCCTTCTTCACTCCGAATCTACTCCGGAGCGGCGAGATGAACACTAATCCTCTTTGGATCTCTGTAACGAATCAAATCTTTGGGCCCAGATTAACTAATGTTCACTTCGCCGCTCTGAAGATTTTCTTAAAGAACTATCCCCATCAAAATCCGCGAATTACTTCTCGAACTTTGATGGTGAGGGGGGAGCTACTCTCGTAACTCCCTCCCTTTCTCCCTCTGGGGAAAGATCCGCCAGCAACTGCGTAGCTGTGGGCGAACCGGCCAAATAACTAAAAACAGTATAGCATACATTTTTCGATCTGTCAAGCTCGGGCGGGCAAACAAAAAAGCCCCGACAGAGGTCAGGGCTGGGGTGGTGTCGGGGGCTGGGGCTGGGCTTGCGCCGGTGGTTGAGCGGGCTGTTCGGGCGGTTTTTTGGGCAGTTTATGTTTGGGGATTTTTTTGCCTTGCACGATTTTGTTCGAAACCAGCAAATTCCAAATCGTGGGCGATGGTTTCGCGCCCACAGACATCCAGTATTTGATCCTCTCCCCTTTCAGTATTTTCTCTTTGGTTTCAGGATTCAAAAACCCAACTTCTTCCACAAAACGGCCTCCGGTGGAGGATTTTGTTTTGTCGGTTACTACTATTTTGTATGAATGGTAGTTTTTCCTACCGGTTCTGTGCAATCTTATTACAAGCATAGTATTTCGTAGCGATTATCACCAGTTTTTCTTTCTTAACGCGTTCCTTGCCGCGTCTTCTTCTGCTTCCTGCTTAGAAGAGCCCTGCCCTTCTGCAACCAGATGTTCTCCCAGAAATACGCCTATCTTAAAATGTTTCTCATGGTCTGGCCCCCATTCTTCAATCACCCGGTAACTCGGGGTGATCGACACTTTTTCTTGCGCCATTTCCTGGAAACGCGATTTCGTGTCTTGAAAAAGCCCGTTTTCGATAATATCTGCAAGTTTTGAAAGCAGGCACTTCTCAATAAACTCTTTGCATACTTGGAACCCTTGGTCAAGATACAACGATCCGATAAACGCTTCGAACGTGTTTGCAAGAATGTAGTCGCGCGCCTTGCCTGTTTCTTTTGATTCTCCCCGGGAAAGCAAAAGGAATTCGTTGAAATTAAGTTCTTTGGAAATTTCTGAAAGCATCTTTGAGTTCACCAGCGCCGCTCTCCACGTGGTGAGTTCACCCTCTGGTTTTTTGGGATAATTTTGGTAGAGGTTTTCGGTTACCACAAGTTCGA
>JACOVR010000005.1 GCA_016177245.1 Candidatus Wildermuthbacteria bacterium
AAGACCACCATGGCGACATGGATTTCAAGGTTGCGGGAACCTCCGAAGGAATCACCGCAATGCAGCTCGACGTGAAGGTCAAAGGAATCACAGAGTCCATATTTGTTGAGGCGCTCCGCCGGGCGAGGGAAGCAAGAATCGCGATCCTTAACGAAATAATCCTGAAAACGCTGAGCAAACCGAGGCCTTCGCTTTCTCCGTATGCGCCAAAGATTTATGTGCTCCAGATCAACCCTGAAAAAATCGGCATGGTCATTGGCACGGGCGGAAAAACAATCAATAAAATCATTGAGGAGTTCGATGTGGAAATTGATATTGATGATTCGGGAGAAATTTTCGTGACGGGCTCCAATGAAGAAAACGCCAAAAAGGCGCTGGAAACAATCGAAAACATCGTACGCGAGGCGAAGGTGGGAGAAATCTATGCGGGAAAAGTGAAGCGGATCATGGACTTCGGCGCGTTTGTTGAATTTCTGCCGGGCCAGGAAGGATTGGTACACATTTCCCAGCTCGACTCAAGGCGCGTGAACAAAGTTACCGACGTGGTGAGGGTGGGAGAAACGATCCCGGTGAAAGTGATTGAAATCGATGAACAGGGTCGAATAAACCTTTCGCTGAAAGAAGCAAAAAAAGATAAGTCCAATTAGTCCCATAGGACCAAATATGTCCGATCCCGAGCTTCTCGAGTTTCTCAAGCGCCATGAGGTGCGCACCATGGCAAAAGACATTGCCAAACTTCGCGACCAGGAAGCGCAAAAAGAAAAAGAAAAAATTCTCAAGCTCCAAGCCGTTCCCAAGGCACCTGAAACCGCCCCTGCCAAAGAAGTCCCGGCGCCCCGCGTTGCCGCGACGCCCTCTATGGTGCTTCCCGGAAAACCCTCCAGATTTTCCAAGGTGCTCATCAGAATCTTTTTTGTTGTATTGATATTGTTCATTGTATCCAATGCGGCAGCTTTTGCGTATTGGCTTTTCAAAAAAAGAGGGGCGCAAGCGCCTCCTTCGCCTCCGTCCCAGCAACAGCCGCGGGAAGAAACTTCTCGGCCTCGCGGTTTTTTTGAAGGAGTGCCTCAAACGACCCTGTTTCTTCAGGAGCGCGAGCAGCTTTTTTCCGGCCTCGAGGAAATCCTGAAACAAGATTTCCCTGCTGGCCTCACGCGGCTCACCATACAAACGATGGACGCAGAGAGCTCCGTTGACCCCAGGGTATTTTTCCAAACCCTTGTGGTGAAGCCCCCAGAGAATTTTGTTTCCCTCCTTGAGGAACCGTTTGCGGTATTTGTTTTCACCGATGCTGAAAAAACACGAAAACGAGTTGGGTTTGTGGTACAATTACAAGAACCCAAAAGGGCAGAAGAGATCCTTGGCGCCTGGGAGCCCGACATGGAGAAAAGTTTTGCGCTTCTTTCGTCTCTCCACGGGCCAAAGGATAACGTCTATACAAATCTGTTTGGGACTGCTCTTTTCCAAGACATCCCTATCCGTTTTCAGCAGTTCTCACTGCGGGATTCCGGACTCTTCTACGCCGTGGCGGAAACAAATTTCATATTTTCAGGATCTCTCGACGGCATGAAAGAGGCGCTCGGCCAAATCAAAAAATAGCTATGGACAACACAATACTCGAACAACTCAAAACGCAACTCCTTGTCAAAAAATCGAATCTTGAAAAAGAGCTTGCTGCGTTTGCGACAAAAGATCCAAAGCTCAAAGGCGACTGGGATTCGAAATACCCGAGAGTTCCCCAGGGAGGGCTTGAGGAAGCGGCAAACGAGGTGGAAGAATACTCTACCTCTCTCCCCATTGAGCATAGCTTGGAACTCCAGCTCAAAGATGTGAACGAGGCCTTGGAACGAATTCAAAAGGGAACCTACGGAGTATGCGCAAAGTGCAAAAACGAGATCGCTCAAGAACGTCTCCTGGCAATGCCAGAGGCGCTACTCTGCGGAGCATGCTCCGCTACTTAGCGAACGGATTCGAAGCGCCACGCACCTCAAAGTGGAGATGGCAACCAGTAGCTCTCCCGGTTCGGCCAGTGTAGCCAATGAGCTGGCCTTGGAATACTTTTGCTCCGGGCGCTGTTAAAATCGCAGACAAGTGGCCGTAATAGCTAACCACTCCATTGGGATGAATGATGCGAACGTAGTTTCCTCCCAGGCCCGTGTAGCCGGTTCTCTGCACGGTTCCTCCGGCACCAGCATACACCGACTCTCCGCACGCCCCGTTGCTCATGTCAACCGCGTTAAAGGGATGCAATCCTTGAGTAATGCGATAGGGCGCGGGAATGGGATAAATAAAGTATGAGTTGGGAAGGGGCGTCAGCCGTCCTTGGGGCAGGGTTTTGGGCATGATGCCCTCTGGAATGATCAAAAAGTCGCCTGCGAATATCTCCCCTCCGGAAGCAAGGTGATTAAACTCCACGATCTCGTCTGCGTCTGCCTTGTACCACGAAGCAATTTCGCTCAAGGTGTCGTTTGAGCGCACCAAGTGCAGAGTTCCAGCAATCGGCAGAATAATCAGGACTTTCCCCGGAACCAATGGTGATGTTTTTTGAAGGTCGTTTGCCCAGAGAATCGTGTCCGCGGAAATGTTGAATTTCTTTGCGACAGAGTCAATGGTATCGCCCTCCTCAATCGCATATTCAAGAACTTCGGGTTTCAAATCGCTCTCCACTTGTCCTACGATGGCGCCGAGTATCCTTGGGGTAACGGTACCCGGAGGAGTAGAGGGTTTCAGCCCAATCTGCCCGATCAAAACCAATTCTGGAGATCCTGAAGCAAGGGCGGTTCTCGAGTCAATCTCGCTTGAGGCAACAAATAACTCCTGCGCAAAAACGCCTCCTGCTAACCCGTTGTTGCCAGGGTCTCGCGCCCCTAAAAACCCCAACAAAAAAATGGCTAAAACAGCCACAAAGAGAGCAACGGGGGCTTTCTGCGAAACCAAACTATCGCTATAGTCAGATTGCATAACTTTCTCTAGAATAGCTCTTATATGAGAGGAAGTCAACCCCCTGCCCCAAAACCCAAAAAATGGCTCGGCCAGAACTTTTTGCGCGATGAACGCATTCTTCGCCGCATCCTGGATGCCGCAGGCCTCAAAAAAACCGACGTGGTGCTTGAAATCGGCCCGGGAACAGGAATTTTAACCAAGGCGCTCGCCGCGCGCGTCAAAAAAGTTATCGCCGTGGAGAAAGACCCGCATATGGTAGAAATTTTGAAAGAAGAACTCAAAAACTTCAACAACGTTGAGATCGTTCTCGGAGATATTTTAGATACTAAATACCAGATA
>JACOVR010000007.1 GCA_016177245.1 Candidatus Wildermuthbacteria bacterium
AAAATGCCCCAGCTCATGGAGCGCAACCAGGGCAAGCAAACTGATAACGATAACAATAATCATTAACTCAAAATCTCTTGTTCTTTCTTTTTCATCATCCCTTCGATTTTCTTTGAGCTTTCATCCACGATCTTTTGAAGTTCGTCTTTGCCTTTGAATTTATCGTCGTCTCGGAGCTGACCCCCTCTCACCGATTCCTGAATTTCTTTCCATGCCTCGTCTCTCCAGCGGCGTATGATCTGGCGGGTCTGCTCTGCCTTTTCTGAAAGCAATTTCAAAAGCGTTTTGCGGTATTCTTCAGTAAGCTGGGGAAGGATGATGCGAATCACGTCTTTATCCACCACGGGGTTTGCGCCCACATTGGATTTTTGAAGCGCTTTTTCCATGGGCCCCAGATATGATCTGTCCCACGGCTGGATCACAATTTGCCTGCGGTCCGGACACGAAATGGAACCGAGCTGCTTAAGGGTCATCTTCTGGTTGAACGCCTCCACGAGCACATCCTCCACCAACGAGGGAGACGCTTGGCCAGTGCGGATTTTAAGAAGTTCTTTTTGAAAAAAATCAATCGCCCTTTGAATTTCTGGCTTGATCTTTTCGGTTTCTTTGTACATGGTTTTACACTAGCAGAAGAATGCGCTCCAACGCAAGGCGCGGACTTACGTTGGTGGTTTGAAGCAAATGCAGGGTCTCCTGGATTGTTCTAAGAATTGGAGCAGAAGCAAAAAGATCTTTTCTGAAAACGCGAAGCCATTCCTCGAGAAGTTCTGCGGCATTTTGTTCAGAATCAACAACTTTTTTCGCATAGGCAAAACGTTCTTGCACGCTCGCGCGTTGAACTTTTTGCAGATCAGACCGATAAGACCCATAGGTTTTATCGGTCTGATAGGTCGTATCAAACGCCCAAAACCGAATCTCCTGTGCTCTCGAAAAAATAGTTGGCAAAAGCAAAAATGGGTATTTGGTGAGCAAGAAAAAAATGGCGGAGCCCTTGGGTTCTTCAAGGAGTTTGAGCAGGGCTCCCTGCGCCTCCCAGTTCATGCGATGGGCGCTGCGGATGATCGAAACCTTAAATGGGGAAGCCCATGGCGCCAAGCTCAACTGCGAGGAAAGCTGCCTGATCTGCGCAATCGTAATTTCGTGTTCTGAACTCACTTCGTATATATCAGAGGCGCTGCACCCTGTTTTTGAAAGAAAATCGGAAACGACTTTTTGCTTCTTTTGTTCATCGTTCCCAGAAAAAAGATACGCATGCGAAAGTTTTCCCTGCTTGAACGCCTGTTCTAAAAAAATCCCTGCGTTCATTTTCGCTTAGACATGATGCTGCGCTTATACGCCTCAAGATTGTCGAGAACCGCTCCTGTGCCTCTTGCCACGCACGTTAAAGGGTCTTCAGCCACAAAACAGGGCACGCCAATGGATTCTGAAATGAATGTATCAATGTCGCGAAGCAGCGCGCCTCCGCCAGACAAAATAATACCCTTATCCATGATATCTGCTGAAAGTTCTGGGGGCGTGTCTCTCAAAAGCAGTTTTACGACTCTCATAATTTCTTCCAACGGATCCTGGAGCGCCTGGGTAATCTCGTTTGATGAAATTTTCAAGGTCTTGGGAAGCCCGAGCACAAGATCTCTGCCTTTCACCTCAAGGATATTTTCTGTTTTCCCCGAAAGCGCCGATCCTATTTTAATCTTGATTTCTTCTGCAGTGGTTTCCCCTACCGCAAGATTATATTTCTTTTTTAAATAGTCGGAGATCGCCTCGTCTAACTTGTCGCCTGCGACGCGCAGGGAACTCGAAACCACAATGCCCCCCAAGGAAATCACTGCCGCCTCGGTGGTGCCTCCGCCAATGTCAACAATCATGTGGCCCGAAGAAGAGTTGATGGGAATTCCTGCGCCGATTGCTGCCAAAATGGGCTCCTTTGCAATGTATGCTGCTTTGGAACCAGCTCCCATTGCCGCCTCGATGACCGCCCTTTGCTCGGTGGAGGTGACGCCCGCAGGCACTCCAATAAGCACCTCGGGTTTTAAAAACTGGAGACGGGGCAAAACCTTGCGAAGAAAATATCTGATCATTGCGAGGGTAACTCTGAAGTCGGCGATCACTCCTTCGCGCAGGGGCCGGTACACCTGAATGGTGTCGGGCGTGCGGCCGGTCATTTCTTTGGCTGCCTGGCCAACTGCCAAAATGCTGTTGTTATACAAAGAAACCGCAACCACCGAGGGTTCAGCCAACACCACCCCCTTCTTCGGGATAAACACGAGTGAATTGCACGTTCCCAGGTCGATTCCAATTTTTGTGATAAACATGGTTATACTCGCTGAATCTCTGCACCGAGCTTTTGGAGTTTTTCCTCGATCCTCTCATATCCTCTATCGATTTGGTATGCGTTGTCAATGGAGGTTTGGCCTTGCGCAGCAAGCCCTGCAAGAATCAGGGAAGCGCCTGCCCTGATGTCCCAGCTCTCAATGCTTTTCCCCTTCAGAGAAGTTTTTCCGTACACAAATGCTCGATGAGGATCCACCACCTCAATATCTGCTCCCATTTTTCGAAGTTCCAAAAGATAGGTGAACCGGTTTTCATACAAGGGGTCGTGAATCAAGCTTTTGCCTGCTGCCTGCGTGAGAAGAGGTACAATGATGGGCAACAAATCAGTCGGAAATCCAGGATAGGGCAACGCCTGCACCCTTGCTGGTTTGAGATCGGCAGAATATTCAACAACAATTGTCTCCGGGTCGGTTACGGTGAATTTCACCCCGATTTCACGCAGTTTATCAAAGAACAAATCAAGGTGCGTGGTGTTTGCTTTTTTAATTTCTATGGGGCCTGGCACAAGGGCGCCGGCAACCAAAAAGGTCCCTGTTTCCAGGGGATCGGCAACAATGCCATGGGCGGTGCCGCGAAGTTTTTTAACGCCGTCTATCACAATCGTATGGGTTCCAAGACCCTGTATTTTTGCCCCCATTGAAACGAGCATTTTGCCAAGATCCTGCACCTGCGCTTCTCCTGCCGCGCCCTTGAGCACGGTGCGGCCAGGCAGAAGAACCGACGCCATCAACAGCACTTCCGTGGCAGTCACGCTGAATTCTTTCAGCACGACTTGGCGTCCCGCCATGGAAGAACCGTCGAAGAAATAAAAATCGCCTTCTTGTTCTACCTTTGCGCCAAGCGATTGCAACGCTTCAATATGGGTTGTGATGGGACGGAGGCCGATGCGATCGCCGCCGGGATGGCTTATTTTGAATTTTTTGAATCTCGCAAGCAACGGGCCGATGAACACCACCGAAACCCTTGTTTTGCTCACGAGATCAAAATCCATTTCCGCAGGGTCAACATCTTCGCCCGCATGAACGCGCAAGGTTCGCTTGTCGAGCCATTCGATTGTTGCTCCCATGCTTTCTAAAACCTTGATCATGCCAAACACATCTTCCACCAAAGGAAGATTGTGCAAAGTAACGGGCTCTTCTGAAAGCAGGACTGCCGCAAGGCAGGCGCCTGCGGCATTTTTGTACCCTCCTATTTCAACGACTCCGTTGAGCGGCTTCCCGCCCTGAATAACAAATTTCTCCATTTTCTCCATGAGTTTACAATGAGTAATCCTACCACCACCAAACCAAAAAGAAAAGACGCCGATTACAGCCCCCCACATGTACACCAAAATTACGATCGTGAAAATAGGGTACCTTGTGCCGTTCACTGATTCTTTTTATAATGACTCTTATGACGAAACGGCAGAGGGGGGTGCTTTTCACTACCCTGACCATACTCTTTCTCTTGCTCGCCCCCACCATTATTCTCTACTCTCAAGGATACCGGTTTGACTGGGAAACAAAAAAACTTTTTCAAACCGGCGGCCTCTACATCAAGGCAACCCCCTCAAGGGCTGATATTTCTGTAGATGGAATCCTCACGGGGAAAACAGATGCGTTGTTCGGCTCTGCGCTTTTGGGAGATCTGCTGCCAAAAACGTATCGCATCCGAATTGAAAAAGAAGGGTACACGTCCTGGGAAAAAACGCTTGAAATCAAAGAAACGCTTGTGACAGAAGCAGAACATATTATCTTGTTCCCGCGACGCACCGGATTCTCTCCGGTTGCAACAAACATATCTGACGCGTGGCTTGCGCCAGATGAACATTCTCTGCTTCTCTGGAAGAACAACTCGGCCGTGTTCTTCGATCCCGAAACAAAGGAAGAATTTTTGCTCTGCAAAGAACCTGTCTGCGCATCTCAAGGCCTCTTGCCCCCCGCGCCTTCCCAATCTCTTGAACTGGAGCAGGTATTTGAGGGCGCAGCGAATTTCGCTTTGAGCCCTGACGGCGCTACCCTTGCCTTCTCAAAAACAAATCAGCTCTGGGTATACAGAGTAGATGAAGAGAGAGAATCCTTGCTTCTTCATGCGCAAAGCACTGTGCGAAACATCCAGTGGCTTACGAATTATTACCTTGTGTGGAACACGGAAAAAGAAATTGTTGCAACCGAAATTGACACCCGCGACCATGCCAACAGCGCGCTCTTGGCTACATTTGAAAACCCAGAATTTCTCTGGCATTCCCAAACCAAAACACTCTCCGTGTTGAGCAAGAATACATTCTACCTCTCAGAGAAATTTTTTTAGCGTTTCCTCCATTGAACGGCGCGGCGGGCGCGGCGCAAGCCAAACTTTTTGCGCTCTCTCATGCGAGGGTCGCGCTTTAAGTATCCTAATCGTTTGAGGGTTGCTCTCAATTCTGGATTCCAAAGTAAAAGAGCTCTCGAAACCCCAAGGCGTATCGCTTCTGCCTGCGCGCTCAAGCCGCCCCCAGACACTTTCGCAGAAACGCCAAACGAGGTATCAGAAACAGCATTCAGAAATGGTTCCCGGGATACCCGCTGATGTTCTGCGACAGAGAAGTATGTCTCCAGGGGTTTGCTATTCACGAGGAAACCCGACTCCTTTGGGGTAATCCTGACTTGGGCCACCGCGGTTTTCCGCCTGCCTGTTGCTTGAAAATATTTGCTTTGTGTTTTTGTCATGGCATTATTTCTCAAACTGCAAGCGTTTCATTTGACGGTCGCGCAGCCGATTGGGGGGCAACATTCCGCGCACGGCTTTGCGCAAAATTTCCTCGGGAGCTTTTGCAAGGAGTTCCTTTGCGGTTTGTTCTCTGAAACCGCCAGGGTACCTTGAATGTCTGCGGTATTTCTTTTGCTGCAATTTTTTGCCGGTAAGCTTGATTTGATCTGCGTGTTCCACTTTCACGAAATCTCCCGCATCAACATGGGGCAAGAACTCTTGGTTGCGCTTGCCTCGAAGCAGGACAGCGATCTCAACCGCAACCCTTCCCAGGGATTTGCCCGCGACATCAATGGTGTGGGTTTCTCGTTTTCTATCTCTGAAGGGATTCATGAAAGTAATTCGACAATGGCCATGGGCGCAGCATCCGACTTTCGACGGCCCAGTTTGATCACGCGGGCGCGAACCGTATGTCCTTTTTGCGCAAATCTCGCAACTTCTTTTGCCTTTGCCTCGGTCGTTTGAATTTTTTTGCGCAATAAAAGCTCTCGCGCAAGAGACCGCAACAGGGCACGCCGTTGATCCTTACTTCTTGACAGTTTTCTTCCTTGTTTTCGTTTTCTCATTTTTTTTCTTTCCCTTTGTTTTCTTTTCGGTTGGTGCTGCGGGCATTGGCTGTTCCTCCTCTGCAACGTCTTGAATCCCCTCTCGAATGAGCTCAAATTCTTTCAGCAAAATTTCAGAAGCGTCAAGCAGGGCCTTTTCCGGACTTTTGGTCCCGTCGGTTTCCACATGCAAAGTGAGGCGGTCAAAGTCGGTGCGCTCTCCCACGCGCATATGGTCAACCTGAAAACTTACCCGTTTCGCAGGAGTAAAAATCGCGTCGAGCGCCATGCTCCCCACTTCTTGTTTTTCTTGTTTCCGCAAGTGC